>NZ_JBEPBI010000077.1:0-34455 GCF_040299045.1 Streptomyces sp. NPDC001027 | reverse complement strand
GGGTGGGCCTGCATCTGGCCTGCGCCCTTCGCGCCGGGGCCCCCCCCGCCCCCCCGGGGGGGGGGGGGGGGGGCGGCCGGCCCCCGGGGGGGGGCCCCGGGCCCCCACGCCGGGGCCGCCCCCGGCCCCGTACGCTTCGCCGCCTTTTCCCCTGTCGGCGGCCCCGCTGCGCCCGTACACTGACAAATCGCGGATGTGCGGGCGCAGTTCAGCGGGGGGGGGGAGCCGCCATGTCGGGGGACCAGTACGGCAGATACGACCACACCTTCAGCGTTCCGCCCATGCCGTCGGCCCCGCCGCCGGCCCCCGCGGACGGGGTGCGGGCCGTCGCGGTCGCGGTGCTCAACCTCAGCGGACTGGGGCTGGGGTACGCGCTGACACGGCGCTGGGTGCTGACGGCGCTGTGCTGGGCGGCCACCGCCGCCCTGCTGCTCGTGGCGCTGCCGGCCGACCCGGACGGCGTTCCGGGTTCCGCGCTCGCCCTGTACGGCGTGTTCCTCGTCGCCGTGGCGGCGCACGGGGCGCGCGTGGGCCTGCGCACACCGCTGACCGGACTGCGCAACGCGCCCCTCGCACTCGGGCTGGGGCTGCTTCTGCTGCTGGCCCCGGCCGGCGGAGCGGTGCTCTACGACGGGGCGCGCGACGAAGCGATCCAGCAGATGCTCCTCGACCGACTCGACGAGGCGAACCGTCTGGTGGAGGCGGCCGGCGACCGGCCCTTCGACTCGGCGCAGGCCGACTACCGCAAGGCTCTCGCCGCCTACGCGGCCCTGCAGGCCGATCACCCCGGCTCCCGGGCCGCCGAGCGGGTGCCCGCGCAGATGAAGACCTTCTACCGCACGGTCGGCGCCTCCTACGACCAGGGGGACCACTGTGCGGCGACCGCGCCGCTGAAGTTCCTGCGCACTGTGCCGAAGAGCCTGCCCGACACGGATCTCGCCGATCTGAAGACCTGGCCCGACGACCGGCTGGCCACCTCGCTGTACGAGTGCGCGTCCACGTCGCTGACGGCGGGCGAGGCGGGCTGGACGGGACAGTTCGGGGAACTGATGACCACGTTCCCCGCCTCGGCCCAGGCGGCGAAGGTGGAGCCTGCCGTGGCCGCGGCCGTCGTGAAGACGGAGAAGGACCTGGGCGGAGCCGAGCCCTGCGCGGCGGTCGAGCGACTGTCCACGTTGAGCTCGCAGATCGACGGGCTGCCTGCCGAGCGGACGACCTTCGCCGGCGCGCTCGACAAGGACGCCGCCCGCGCCAAGACGAGCGCCGACACGGGCCAGTACGCCTGCGGTGTGGACCAGTACCGGGACGGCGACTTCAAGTCGGCGCAGACGACCATGACCGAGTACGCGTCCGGCCACAAGAACGCGGGCAACGCGGCCCTGGCGAAGAAGATCGCGATAGCGGCGGAGATCGCCCAGACCGTGCCGGCCGCGGGCAAGAACCTCCCGACGACGCGTTCGGGCGGCAGCATCTCGGTGACGGTGCAGAACGACAGCCCGGACCAGATCACGGTTCTCTACACCGGTCCGGTCACCGGCAGTTTCACCCTCAAGGGATGCGGCAGCTGTAAGGCGTACTCCCTCAGCAGCACTCTGAGCCCCGGTTTCGAGCCCTGTAGCAACAGCAGCAAGAAGTATCCGGAGCGGACCATCAGCCTGCCGGTCGGCACCACGTTCTTCCTGCACAAGCCGATGAGCGACAGCCTCGACACGCCCGCTTCGGACACGGCCAAGCTCGAATCCGGCTACATCTACACCGAATGCGCCTATACGACACAGCGCCTGGGATCACTCTCCTGAACAGGGGGGAAACAGACGGTGAATTCCAGTCGCTGAATTTCCGTCAGTTTCCGAATTCATTACCTGTGGGGTACATGTGACAGGTGATAAGGTTCGCCGGAATTCCCTTTGCACGACCCCCCACGAAAGCCCTGAGAAACCCCCATGGACGACATAATGCAGGACTCCCCCACACCCTCCTTCACGCCGGGCGGCCGACGCAGACACCGCAAGGCCCGGCAGAACGGCGCAGGCCTGCGCAGGGCGCTCGTGCTGGCACTGGCCGTGCCCGTCACCTCGGCCGCCCTGGCCGGCCCTTCGGCGTTCGCCGTGGACAAGGGCGTCGGCACGACGGCCAAGGACACCTCGCCGTCCCCGGGTCTCGACGCGGACGACCAGCAGATGGCCGCCAATCTCGCGACCCGGGTCCTGGACCAGCGACTGGGCTCCGACGTCAGCGGCGTGGTCCTCGACGCCGACTCGGGCGCCAGCCTCTGGGACCACAACGGGGCGACGGCGCTGATGCCGGCGTCCAACGTCAAGCTCGCCACGTCGACCGCCGCACTCACCGTGCTGGGCCCCGACCACCGGTTCACCACCAGGGTCGTCTACGGGGACGGCACTCTCACCCTCGTCGGCGGCGGCGACCGCACGCTCACGAGCGCGGACCTCGGCGAGCTGGCGAGCAGCGCGGTGGCCGGCCTCAAGGCCGCCGGGCTGACGTCGGTGAAGGTCGCCGTGGACGACAGCCTCTTCCCCGAACCCACTCTGGCCAACGGCTGGAACACCGGCTACTACCCCGACTCCGTCGCGCCGGTGCGTGCGCTCGTCGTCGACGGGCACGGCGTGCAGGACACCTCCCTGGACGCCGGGCAGGCCTTCGCGCGTCAGCTCACCGCGGCCGGCGTCACCGTGGACGGCGCCGTCACCCGGGCCACGGCGAAGGCGACGGACTTCCCGGTCGCCCGGCACCGGTCGGCGCCGCTGTCGGACATCGTCCACAAGATGCTCAAGACCAGCGACAACAACATCGCCGAGACCCTGCTGCGGATGACCGCCCTCGGCGCGGGCCGGCCGGCCACCTTCGAGGGCGGCACGGAGGTGGTGCGCCAGGTGCTGAGCGTGCGGTACGGGGTGTCGCTCGACCACTTCGAGATGTACGACGGCAGCGGCCTGTCCCGGGCGGACCGGATCCCGGCCGCCACCCTCGCGGACATCCTCGAGCTGCTGACGAAGCCGCGCAACGCGCGCGTCCTCGGCTCCATCCTGGACGGGCTGCCCGTGTCCGGCGAGGCGGGCAGCACCCTCGGTCCGGAGTGGGGCCGCTTCGACGACGTGAACTCCAAGTGCGCGGTCGGCAAGGTGCACGCGAAGACCGGCACCCTCACGGGGGCCATCGCGTTGAGCGGCCTCACGCAGGGCAAGGACGGCAAGTGGAAGGTGTTCTCCTTCGTCGAGAACGGCTCCACCGCCAACCCGAACGACATCAAGGACGCGATGGACGGTCTCGCCGCGACCGTGAACGGCTGCTGGGCCTGACGCCGGCAAGCAGGAGGAGCACAGGAGGGCCGGCCGCCGACAGGCGCCGGCCCTCCCCGTCCTGTACGGCCTCGCAGCGATGCACGCCGCACGCACGCTGCGACGCGCACCGTCACGCGCACCCTGACCCGCGCGGTGGCGCACGCTGTGACGCACGCCACAAGGAAACGATGCCGTTTCGATGACCGCGAGGTCTATTCTGGCGAGAAGTGAACGAAACAGTTTCGTTCCTAAGCGTTCCCCCCACCGCATGGAGAACGACAGCCATGGCCTCCGTACTCATCGTCGACGATCAGTCCCTGCAACGGGTCGGCCTGCGCATGCTGCTGGCCGGCGTACCCGACCTCACCGTCGTGGGCGAGACGGCGAGCGGCGCCGAAGCGGTGCGCATGAGCGCGGCGCTCCGCCCCGACGTCGTCCTGATGGGCGGCCGCCGGCCGCTCGCGGACGACATCGACGCCATCCGCCGCATCGCCCGCCCCTCCCGCCTCGCCGCGGTCGGCGAGGCGGCCGGGCCGCCCGGGCGCCCACCGCGGGTGCTGGTCCTGACCTCCACCAGCGACGCCGCGTACGCCTACGCCGCGCTGCGCGCGGGCGCCGGAGGCTTTCTGCTCAAGGACGCCACCCCCGACGAGCTGACCGCGGCCGTCCGCGTCGTGGCGGCGGGGGACGCCGTCATCACGCCTGCACTGACCCGTGCGCTCATCGACACCGTCCGCCACGACCGCGCCGCGCTCCCCCGCGAAGGCGCGGCGGGACCGGACGCCCTCACCGAGCGCGAACGCGACGTGCTCGTCGCGGTCGCCTCCGGCTGGTCCAACGCGGAGATCGCCGCGCGGCTCTCCATCGCCCCGACCACCGTCAAGTCGCACGTCAGCCACATCCTCGCCAAGATCGGCGCCCGTGCCCGCGTCCAGGCGGTCGCCTACGCCTACGAGTACGGTCTGGTCCACCCGGCGGCCTGACGCGGCCCCGGCTCCGACGGCCCAGGCCCGCTTCTCGGGGCGGGGCCGCCAGAGCCGGAGGCGCGCCTAGTGCCGGGCGCGCTGGCGTACGTCGGCCAGGAGGAGGTTGGGGTCCTTCTGGGTGAAGTACGCCGCGCCGGTGACGTAGGCGGTCCTGCCGCGTACGGCCACGGCGGTGGGGTTGGACAGTCCGGACTGGCGGTCGAGGACGACCTGGTGGGTGCCGTCCGGGCGGACCAGGGCGACCTCGCTGCCGCCGGTCAGCGCGACGAGGGCCGTGTCGCGGCGCCGCTCGACGAAGCCGAAGTCGTCGAGCGCGTAGAGGCCGCTCGCCCGGGTCTCGATCGGGCGGGCCGAGCCGTCGCGCCGGACCGGGATGCGCAGCAGGGTTCCGGCGTTGGTGTTGGAGACCCACACGGCGTCGCGGTGCAGGCGCAGACCGTTGGCCCCGACACGGGCCGCGGGCCGCGCGTTGCGCGGCTCGAGCGCGGCGCCCGTGGCCCACGCGGTGGGCTTGCCGCCCGCGCGCGGGACGCGCCAGACGGTGCCCAGCACCGAGTCGGCGACGTAGAAGACGCCTCGGCGCTCGTCGAGGGCGAGGCCGTTGGGGAATCCCGTCGCCGGCAGGAGAGCGATCTGGCGGGGCCTGCCGCCCCCGGCTGGGATGCGCCAGATGCCGGTCGCGCGGGTGCCGGTGGCGTAGGTGACGTACAGGGCGCCGTTCTGCGCGCGGGCGATGCCGAGGACGACGGCCCTGCCGACGACGGGCGTGGACGCGTCCGGCACGGAGGGCAGCGTCGCGAGGAGCCGCTTGCGTCCCTCCCGGGTGACGTTGACGACCTGCCGGGCGGTCGAGAACGTCAGGTCGGCCGAGCCGTCGGGTTCGAGCGCGATGTTCTCCGGCGACTCGCCCTTGGCGAGGTCGAAGTGGGCGACGACGCGCGGCGTCGACACCGTCGGCTCGTCTCCGGCGGCGGGAGCCGTGGCGAGCAGTCCGAGGGCGAGTGCGGCGGCGGAGATGCCCGCCGAACGGGGAAGTCGGATCATGAGACCTCTTTTCGGAGGAAGCCTGAACCGCCGTTGTGCGGCGGCCAGACGACCATGGCGGCGCTCCGGCGGCGACCGCCGCCGTCGCGGCCGGGAGATCGCCCGCGTGGCCCACGGCATCGACCCGCCTGCCGCTCACCCGGGTGATCCCGCCCATGCAGCAGACTGTGCGGTGCGACAGCCGTCCCGAAGGACACCCGGACGGACACCCGTCCGGACGGACACCCACCCCAGAAGGAAGCACGACGTGATCATCTTCGGCACCAAGGGATACCTCTACCAGCTGGCGATACTGACGCTGGTGTGCGGCCGCTGCGGCAACCCCGCCGCGCACACCCTCAGGAAGCGGGTCACGAAGTTCACGCTGTTCTTCGTGCCGTTGTTCCCGATCTCCTCGAAGTACGCGACCCAGTGCACCTTCTGCGGCGCGGAGCAGCAGGTGGGCAAGGAGCAGGCCGAGCAGTTGCAGGCGCAGGCCGCCGGTCACGTCGGCGGGCAGGCCTACGGGCAGTCGCAGCAGCAGCCGTACCAGCACTGACGCCCGACGGGGCTCACGGGGTGAGTCCGACCCGGTCGCAGTCCGTGCGCAGCGCCGGGGTGCAGATCTGGGCGGCGGTGTAGACGCCGTTCTCGACCAGGACCGGCTCGACGTCCTCGGCCGTCACGGCGGTCGGGGTGAGCAGGACCGACGGGATGTTCTCGGTGGTGGGGCTGTCGACGGTCGTGGTGGCGCTGTCGCGGGGATCGTCGCCCCGTCCCACGGCGACGGCCATGGCGGCGACCGCGGAGGCCTCGTCCTTGAACGGCTTGTACACCGTCATGTACTGCTCGCCCTTGACGATCCGCCGCACCGCGTCGAGGTCGGCGTCCTGGCCGGTGACGGGCGGGAGGTCGGTGACGCCGGCGCTCTTGAGCGAGGAGATCACGCCCGAGGCGATGGAGTCGTTGGCCGCCAGCACGCCGTCGATCCGGTCCGGGCCGAGGGCCGCGATGGCGGCGGACATGTTGGCGTGGGCGTTCTGCGCGCTCCAGTCCAGCGTGTTGTACGACCTGGCGATCGTCACCTCGCCGGCGAGGACGGACAGCGCGCCCTTGCGGTACAGGGCCGCGTTGGGGCTGGTGGGGTCGCCGTTGACCATGACGACGTCGGCGTTCTCGGCCCGCTTGCCGAGGGCTTCGAGGAGCGCCGCGCCCTGGAGGCGGCCGACCTCGTGGCCGTCGAAGCCGACGTAGCCGGTGACGGGGCCCTCGGCGAGGCGGTCGTAGGCGACGACGGGGACGCCCGCGCGGCGCGCCTCCTGGATGGAGGAGCGCAGCGCCCGGGTGTCGGCGGCGTCGAGGATCAGGACCTTCGCGCCCTTGGTGACCATGGACACCATCTGCTGCCGCTGTCTGGTCACGTCGTTCTCGGCGTTGGCGTACTCGACCTTGCAGGCCGGGCACAGCTTCTTCACCTGCGCCTCGATCAGCGGCCGGTCCGAGTGCTCCCAGCGCGGGACGGCCCGGCTGGGGAGCAGCAGGCCGACGGTGAAGCCCCCGCCGCCGCTCTGCCCGCCGCTGTCGCAGGAGGCCAGGGGCAGGGTCAGAAGGGCCGCGCCGACCACCGCGGCGGCGTATCTGCGTCGGGTGCTCACGGCACTGCCTCCGGTACGACGATTTCGCTCCACACCTGTTTTCCGCCGGCCACCGGGACCGAGCCGAACGTGTCGGACATCGCCTCGACCAGCAGCAGGCCGCGGCCGCCGGTGGACTCCCAGTCGACGATCACCGGTTTGGCGGGGGCGCGCGGCGAGGAGTCGCTCACGCAGACGCGGACCCGGTCGCCGCGCAGGATCAGGTCCAGACGGACGGGCCCCTGGGTGTGCACGAGGGCGTTGGTGACGAGCTCGGAGACGACCAGGAGCACGGCGTCGGCCGCCTCCGGGACCTCCCAGCGGCGCAGGGTGCGCGCGGTGAAGCGGCGGGCGTGCATCACGGCGTCGGGCAGCCGCCAGACCATCCAGCCGGCCCGGATGGGCCGGGTCTTCATGCCGTCGTAGCGCAGGAGCAGCAGCGCCACGTCGTCCTCGCGGCGGCCCGCGTCGCCGAGCAGCAGGTCGGCCGTGCGGCCGAGGTCCGCGGGGTCGGCCGCGGCGAGCGCGGTGCGGGCGCGCCGCATGCCCTCGTCGAGGGGGAGGTCGGCGGCCTCCACCAGGCCGTCGGTGACCAGGGCGAGGACGGTGCCGGGGGTCAGCTCGACGGCCGTCATGGGGAAGTCGGCCTCGGCGAGGATGCCCAGCGGGGGGCCGCCCGCGACCTCCACCTCCTCGGTCTCGCCGTCGGGCCGGCGCAGCAGGGGCGCCAGATGACCGGCCCGCACGAACAGGGTGTTGCCCTCCTCCATGTCCAGTTCGGCGTAGCAGCAGGTGGCGAACAGGTCGGTCTCCATGCCGACCAGGAGCCGGTTGGCGTGGGAGACGACCACGTCGGGCGGGTGGCCCTCCATGGCGTAGGCCCGGACCGCCGTCCGCATCTGGCCCATGATCGTCGCGGCTCCGGCGCTGTGTCCCTGCACGTCTCCGATGACCAGCGCCACCCGGTCCTGGGAGAGGGCGATGACGTCGTACCAGTCGCCGCCCACCTGCAGGCCGCGCCGGGCCGGCAGATAGCGGGCGACGGCGGTGCCGCCGGGGAGTTCGGGCAGGCGCCGGGGCAGCAGGCTGCGCTGGAGCATGGTGGCGAGCTCCTGCTCGGCGTCGTGCGCGTGGGCCCGTTTGAGGGCCTGGCCGACGAGGGCGGCGGTCGCGGTGAGCAGGGACCGCTCCTCGGGGACGAACTCGTGCGGCCGGTCCCAGCCGACCAGGCACACGCCGGCGACGCTGCCCTTGGCGGGCAACGGCAGGACGGCCAGTCCCCCGGGGCCGATCCCGGACAGGCCGGGTTCGAGGTCGGCGTCGGTGGGCCACAGGTCCATCCGGCCGTCACGGAGCGCGTCCCGCAGGGTGGGCAGGGCGCGCAGCGGGGCGTCGGGCCATTCGGTGCGCCATTCCGAGCGCCAGGCCTCGGGCCAGGCCGTGGGCTGGGGCGGGTCGAGGACGGTGACCATGAGCCGGTCGTCCTGCAGCGCGGCGAGGGCGACGCGGTCGGCGGCGAGCGGCTCCCGCAGGGCGGCGACCACCACGCGGCCGACGTCGCGGACCGTCGCGGCGTCGTCGAGGGCGGCGGTCAGCCACTGGATGCGGGAGACGTCGTCGGCTCCGCGGCGCAGCACCGGGGTGGCCGTCACGACGCCCAGCACGCCGTCGGGCCGGCCGTCGGCGGCGGGCGCGGTCCGGCAGCTCAGGCTCAGCCAGCGCATCTCGCCCTTGGGGCCGCGGACCCGGAACTCCAGGTCGCGCCGGCCGGACTCCAGGTCCCCGGGCTCCAGGACCGTCATCAGGGCGTGCATGTCCTCCGGCAGGGCGTGGGCGAGCAGGGTGTCGACCTTGCCGTCGAAGGCGTCGGGGGTGATGCCGACCAGGTCGAGCAGGGTCTCGTCGGCCTCGATCAGGCCGGTGTCGGGGAAGAGGACGAAGGAGCCGACCCGCAGGCTGTGCAGGGCCGGCGCCAGCAGGGACGCCGTGTGCGGAGATCCTGCGGCCGGTTCGAGCAGGACGGCGACGGCGTCGGCGTAGCGCTCCAGGAACCGGCGCTGTTCGTTCTCGAAGCCGTCCGCCGAGGAGCCGAGGACGAGGAGGCAGCCCAGCCGTCGGCCTTCCGCGTCCAGGGGGAGCGCCCCGAGTGGTCCGGGAGGGGTGTCGGCGGGCAGCCAGAGGGGGCGGTCGGCGCGGAAGGCGAGGACTGCGGGCGAGTCACCGGACAGCGGCAGGCGCTCCGGCGGCCGCTGTCCGGAAGGGGTTCCTCCGGACGTGTCCACCAGCCGGAGTTCGCCTTCGGCGGCGCCGGGCGCGTAGACCGCCGCCAGCGTCGCTCCGGCGAAGGTCAGGGCCCGGTCGAGGCATGTCCGCAACGTACCTCCCGTCCTGCCGCAGGTGCCGACAGGTTGAGATCGGGGCACCCACCCACCAGAATCGCATATAAGGATCAGCCGAACATAACCACCTTATTGTCGTCTACGGCAGGTATCGCATATGAAGGCCTGCATTCGGGACACGGTGATGGCCCTGACCGTGCTCTGCGCGGCGGTGGCACTGGCCGCCTGCGGGGCGGACGCCGGAAGCGAGCCGCGCGGCGGCGGGAACGGGCCGCGCATCGGCCTGCTGCTGCCGGACGCCACCACGCCCCGCTGGGAGGGCCAGGACAGGCCGCTGCTGGAGAAACGGATCGCCCGGCTCTGCGACGACTGCGAGATCGAACACGCCAACGCCAAGGGCGATGTGGCGCTCCAGCAGGAGCAGATGGACTCGATGATCACCAAGGGCGTGAACGCCATCGTGCTGGTGGCCGTGGACGCGCGTTCGCTCGGGCCCGCGGTCACCAAGGCCCATGAGGCCGGCATCCCCGTCATCGCCTACGACCGGCTCGCCGAGGGCCCCATCTCGGGCTACGTCTCCTTCGACGGCGTGGAGGTCGGCCGGCTCCAGGGCAGGGCCCTGCTGCGGGCGATGGGCGACAAGGTGCCCGGCGCCCAGATCGTCATGATGAACGGCGACCCGAGCGACCCCAACGCCAGGGCCTTCCGGCGGGGCGCGCTCTCCGTGCTCGCCGGGAAGGTGAAGATCGGCAAGGCGTACGACACCCCGCAGTGGCGGCCGGAGACCGCGCACATGAACATGACCGGGGCGCTCGCGGCGCTCGGCCCCGAGTCCGTCGACGGGGTCTACGCGGCCAACGACGGTCTCGCCGGCGGCAGCATCTCGGCGCTCAAGGCGAACAAGGTCACCCCGCTGCCGCCGGTCACCGGGCAGGACGCGGAACTTCCCGCACTGCGCCGCATCGTCGGCGGCGACCAGTACATGACCGTCTTCAAGCCGTTCGGACCCGAGGCGGCGGCCGGCGGCGCCATGGCCGTGGCGGCGGCGCGCGGGGAGAGCCTGGAGCCCGTCGCCACCGGCGAGGTGCCGACACGCGACGGCGAGCCCGTCGCGTCCGTGCTGCTCACACCGGTGTCCGTGACGGTCGACAACATCGGGGACACCGTCGTCAAGGACGGCCTGCACACCGTCCAGCAGATCTGCACGCCCCAACTCCGGGCCGCCTGCGACAGGGCCGGACTCACCTGACGCCGCGTCCCCCGCTCCCGGGAAGAAGGTGGTTTGCGTGCCGGATCCCCCGTTGCTGGCGCTGCGCGGGGTGTGCAAGCGCTTCGGCGTCGTCAAGGTCCTCGACGACATCGATCTGGAGATCCACTCCGGCCAGGTGGTCGCCCTGCTCGGAGACAACGGGGCCGGCAAGTCCACCCTGGTCAAGGTGATCTCCGGAGTGGCCCCCGCGGAGAAGGGCGTCATCGAGTGGCGGGGCGCGCCGGTGCACATCCGGCGTCCGCACGACGCCCGCGACCTCGGCATCGCCACCGTCTACCAGGACCTGGCGCTGTGCGGGAACCTCGACGTCGTCGGGAACCTGTTCCTCGGGCGGGAGATCCGCCGGTTCGGGTTCCTCGACGAGGTGGAGATGGAACGCCGTACCAGGCAGCTGCTGGAACGCCTCACCCGGGGCATGCCCGATCTGCGCGGCCCGGTCGTCTCGCTCTCCGGCGGTCAGCGGCAGACGGTGGCCATCGCCCGCTCGCTCCTGGGCGACCCGAGGATCCTGCTGCTGGACGAGCCGACCGCGTCCCTCGGGTTCGAGCAGAGCACCGAGGTGCTCGACCTGGTGGACCGGTTGCGCGACCGCGGGCTGGGCGTGCTGCTCATCAGTCACAACATGGGCGACGTGAAGGCGCTCGCCGACCGGGCCGTCGTGCTGCGGCTGGGGCGCAACAACGGCTTCTTCGACGTGAACACCGCGTCGCAGGAGCAGATCGTCTCGTCCATCACCGGCGCCACGGAGAACGTGCCGCGCCGGCCGGCCGGCCGGGAGGCGGGGTGGTGAAGAGCATGCGGGCCGTCGCCCGCGCCTTGGAGAGCGCAGTGACGGTGTTCCGGCGCAAGCTGAGCGCCGGCGAACTGGGTTCGCTCCCCGTCGTCCTCGTCCTGGCCGTCGTGTGGATCACCTTCCAGTCCCTCAACGAGAACTTCCTCTCGCCCCGCAACCTGTCCAACCTCAGCGTGGACATCGTGGGGACGGGGCTGATCGCCGTCGGCATCGTCTTCGTGCTGCTGCTCGGCGAACTCGACCTCTCCGTCGGCTCGATCAGCGGCCTGGCCGCGGCCGTCTTCGCCGTGCTCAACGTGAACCACGGGGCGCCGGAATGGCTCGCGCTGATCGTCGCGGTGCTGGCGGGCACGGTCGCGGGGACCGTGCAGGGCTACTCCATCGCCCGGACCAGGGTGCCGGCGTTCGTGGTCACCCTGGCCGGCCTGCTCACCTGGAACGGCCTCATGCTCGCCATCCTCGGCGACAGCGGCACCGTCAACCTGGACGAGAACGGCCTGATCGCGAGGCTCACCAGCTACTACTTCACCCAGGACGCCGTCGCCTACGGGCTCGCGGCCCTCGCGGCGGGGGCGTACTTCCTCGCGTGCGACCGGGACCGCCGCCGCCGCCGGGCCCTCGACATGCCGCACCGCTCGCTGCGCGGCATCGTGGTGCGCACGACCGGGCTCGCGGCGGTCGCCTTCGCCGTCGCCTACCTGCTGAACCGGTTCCAGGGGCTGCCGCTGGCCCTGCTGGTCTTCCTCGTGATGGTGGCCGGCCTCGACGTCATGCTGCGCCGCACGCACTACGGGCGGCAGGTCTACGCGCTCGGCGGCAGCGTCGAGGCGTCGCGCCGGGCCAGTCTCAGCGTGACGTGGGTGCAGACCGCGGTGCTCGCGGTCTCGGGCACGATGGCCGCGATCGGCGGTCTCTTCCTGGCCTCGCGCATCACCTCGGTGAGCCAGAGCTCGGGGTCGGGCGTGCTGCTGGTGAACGCCATCGCGGCGGCCGTCATCGGCGGCACCAGCCTGTTCGGCGGACGCGGCACCACCTGGTCGGCGGTGCTGGGCATGCTGGTGATCCAGTCGATCGCGTCCGGCATGGCCATCACGGACACTCCGCCGGCCGTCCAGTTCATCATCACCGGCGGCGTGCTGTTCGCCGCGGTGGTCATCGACGCCCTGTCGCGGCGCTCGCAGGAGTCCCACGGCCGCGCGTGAGCGCGCCCCGTGGCGGCGCGCCGTGACGACGCCGCCGGGCGCGCCACGGTCGCAGCCGTGGCCGAAGTCATGCCGTCTCAGGTAGCCAACGGGACGCGTACAGCACTAGTTTGGTGAAAGTTGCACCACTTCTGAACGCAGTGCTGCCGACGCGCCGTAGTGAGGGGTACCGGCGCATCCCGCGCGGGGCGTTCCACAGCCGATGAGGACAGCGTGCCGAACAACTCACCCACAGCGGAGGGACGGAGATCCCTCACCCGCAACTGGCCCGTGGGCAGACGGCTGCGCGCCGTTCTCCTCATCCCGGTGCTCGTGGCCCTCGTGTTCGGGGGCATCCGGGTGAAACGTTCGGTGGACACCTGGCAGGACGCCGACGACGCGGTCCGCGTGGCGGAACTGGTCCAGGCCGCCAACAAGTACGCGAGCGACGCGATCAACGAACGCGACGTGTCGGTCATCCCGCTCGTGGCGGAGAAGAAGGAGACGGCCGCCGTCACGCAGGCCCGGCAGATCACCGACGCGGACGCGAAGGCGTTCAACGCGGCGGTCGCCCGGATGCCGCAGAGCAGCGGCCTCCTGCGGCGCGTGCAGCTGGTGCGCGAGGGCGAGAAGCAGCTCCCCGCCGTCCGGGCCAACGCCTTCACCCCACGGATGTCCGGCGTGCAGACGGAGGAGAGCTACCACACCGTCCAGCACCCCCTGATGGAGATATCCAACGAACTCGGCTACGGCAGCGACAACCAGGCCAGCTTCGGCCGGACCCTCTACGCCGTGTCCCTGACCCAGGCCGCCGAGTCCCTGATCCGGGCGATCGGCACGCATCTGCTGGTCGACGACCGCGACGCCCTCGCCCCGGGCGAACTGGAGACCCAGCTCGCCTCCTTCCGCTCCTACGCCTACCTCGAGCAGGTGGGTCTCCAGGAGTTCGCGGGCGCGGCCACCACCGCGGACATGGCACGTCTGCAGAAGGCGCTGACCGACGCCGCGGCCCGGGGCAAGCAGCAGACCGCAGCGGCCGCCGCCCAGGCCGAGTCGGAGGGGAAGAAGTACGTCGCCCCGCCGTCGATGGAGGCGATGATCGCCGCGATCGCCACCGGGAAGCCCGCCGCGGACCTCGCCGAGCAGGGCATCACCCCGGAGTCCTTCTTCGCCGCGTCCACCCTGGGCTTCGACGCCTACCGCGGCGTCCAGGTGTATCTCACCGACGCGGCGCTCGCCAGCGCCCAGGACATCGCCGACCAGGCGCGCGGGGACGCGATCACCAACGCCGCGCTGGTGCTCGCGGCGGTGCTCGTCGCCTTCCTGCTCGCCACCTGGGTGTCCCGCACGATGGTCACCGGCATGCGCCGGCTGAGCGCCTCCGCCATCGAGATCGCCGGACAGCGACTGCCGGCCCTGATCGACCAGCTGTCGCAGACCGACCCCGGCAAGGTGGACACCCGGGTCACCCCCATCGCGATCGACACCACAGACGAGATCGGCGAGGTCGCCCGGGCCTTCGACCACGTACACCGCGAGGCCGTCCGGCTCGCAGCCGAGCAGGCGCTGTTGCGCGGCAACATCAACGCGATCTTCACCAACCTCTCGCGCCGCAGCCAGTCCCTGATCGAGCGCCAACTCGCCATGATCACCAGCCTGGAGGACAACGAGACGGACCCGGACCAGCTGGAGAACCTCTTCAAGCTGGACCACCTCGCCACCCGGGTGCGCCGCAACGGCGAGAACCTCCTCGTGCTCGGCGGGGAGAGGCCCGCGCAGCAGTGGGACCGTCCGCTGCCGCTGGTCGACGTCGTCCGCGCGGCCTCCTCGGAGGTGGAGCAGTACGAGCGCATCCGGTTCGCCGGCCTGCCGGAGGCCCAGATCCAGGGCCAGGCCTTGACCGACCTCGTGCACCTGCTCGCCGAACTGCTGGAGAACGCCACCGCGTTCTCCTCCCCGCACTCGGTGGTGCGGGTCACCGGCTCCCGGCTTCCCGACGGCCGGATCATGATCGAGATCCATGACGAGGGCATCGGCCTCGAAGCGGACGACTTCGCGGTGATCAACCACAAACTGGCCAACCCGCCGACGGTCGACGTCGACATCGCCCAGCACATGGGACTGTTCGTGGTCGGCCGGCTCGCCGAACGCCACGGCATCCGCGTCCAGTTGCGCCCGTCCGCCGAGAAGTCCGGCACCACGTGCCTCGTCATGCTGCCCGACACGGTCGCGCAGCGCCCGGCGGACGCGATGCCCGACTCCGACACCCTGGCACTGGCCATGGTCAGAGACCTCCCGGCGGCGCGGGGCGCGGGCGGCGCAGGGCCCTTCGGCGGTCCGGACCTGGGTGACGCCTTCACCGACTACGAGGCCTGGCAGGACGACGCGGGCAGGGCGGGCCCGGCGCAGGAGGCGCCCTCCTCCGTCCGTCCTCGGGGACTCCCCCGACGCTCGCCCGGAGGCGGCCGGCGGGGCCGGAGCGACGGACGCTGAGACCGGCGGACGCAGGGCGCGCCGCCCGGACGGCGCGCCCTGGGAACCGGTGACGACCGGCGCCCCCGACGAACACGGGACACGCCGGAACATGCCGGACACGCCCTTGGATGGCCCATCCCGCCGGTTAACCCGGCACCTGGTCATAGCGTGCGCAATATGAAGAAATGCCATATCGCGTACCTGGCGTGCACTGCGACCCTCCTCGGGACGGGGCTCGGCGCCGCCTCCCCCGCCACCGGACGACCGGCGCACCGTGTGCACGTGGTGCATCCGGGACAATCGATCCAGCGGGCCGTGGACGCCGCGGCGCCGGGCGACACCGTTCTGGTGGCCTTCGGCACGTACCGCGAGAGCGTCACCGTGAAGACACCCGGACTGACCCTGCGCGGCATGGGCCGCGGCACGGTCATCCGCCCCGCCGCCCCCGCCGGCGCGACCACGGCGGGCGCCGGGGCGACGGCCACCGGCGCCGCCAAGCCCGCAGCCAAGCCCACCGCGAAGCCCGCGACGAAGCCGGCCGCGAAGCCGGCGGCCAAGCCCGCGGCCGAGCCGGCTGCCCCTGCCGCCGAGGGCTGCGCCGAGAGCGGCAACGGCGTCTGTGTGCTCGGCACGAAGGAACAGCACGTCGAGGACGTCACCGTCGCGAACCTGACCGTCACGGGCTTCACCCGGTCGGGCGTCTACGCCATGGCCGCCGACAACCTGACGGTCCGGGGCGTCACCGCCGAGAAGAACGGCGTGTGGGGCATCGCCCAGGAGGGCTCCCTGCACGGCGTGTTCCGGGCCAACACCGCACGGGACAACGGCGACGCGGGCCTCTTCCTCGCCAACTCGGTCAAGGAGGAGATGGGCGCCGTCGACACCGAGGGAACGGTCGTCGAGCGCAACCGGCTCGAGGGCAACCGGATCGGCGTCACCGTGCGCCGGCTGCGCAACCTCACCGTCGCGGCCAACCGCCTCACCGGCAACTGCGCGGCGGTCTTCGTCGTCGGCGACGAGAACAAGCCGCGGGCCGGCCTGGTGACGGTGACGGAGAACCGCATCGAGCGCAACAACAAGTCCTGCCCGAAGACCGCCCGACTGGACGCGCTGCAGGGCTCCGGCATCGTCCTGACCGGCGCCGAGGACAGTCTGATCACCCGCAACGTCATCAAGGACAACGTCGGCGCCTCCCCGCTGTCCGGCGGCATCGTGCTGTTCAAGAGCTTCGTCGGCACCCCGAGCGAGCGGAACCGGATCAGCGACAACACGCTCGAGGGCAACGCCCCGGCGGACCTCGTCAACGCGGACACCGCCGGCAAGGGCAACACCTTCGTGGGCAACGCCTGCACGGCGTCGAAGCCCGCCGGCCTGTGCCGCCCGGCCGACCGCACCCGTCGCTGACCCCGCCGCGACGCAAAGCAACGCGGCACGGCGCGGCACCAAGGCACCGAAGCACCGAAGCACCGAAGCACCGAAGCACCGAAGCAAGTCGAACCTCTGGCACCCGAGCACGAAGGAAGGCGGCACATGACGACCGTTCAGTCCCCCAAGCTGTCGGACCCGCCCGAGCAGGACCCGCCCCCAGCCCCGCCGCCCTCCATGCGGATGCGGGAGCTCGCGTTCGGGGCCGCGTGCGCCGCCGCCCTGCGCGCGGCCGCCCGGCTGGGCGTGGCCGACGCCCTCGGCGACAGCCCGCTGCCCGTCGAGGACCTCGCGGCCGCGGTGAAGGCGGAGCCCCGGCAGCTGCGGCGGCTGCTGCGGGCCCTGTCCTGCTACGGCGTCTTCGCCGAGCGGCCGGACGGGACGTTCGCGCACACCGACGTCTCACGGCTGCTGCGCGAGGACGACCCGAACAGCCTGCGGGCCATCACCCTGTGGTGCACCGAGCCCTGGACCTGGGACGCCTGGCCGCTGCTGGACGAGGCGGTGCGCACCGGGCGCAACGTCGTGGAGGGCCTGTACGGGAAGGAGTTCTTCTCCTACCTCAACGAGGACGCCCCGGAGTCGGCCGACGTCTTCAACCGCGCGATGACCACGTCCAGCGTGCAGTCGGCGCGGGACGTCGCGGCGTTCCTGGACCTGTCCGGGTGTGCGTCGGTCGCCGACCTCGGCGGCGGCCAGGGCCATGTGGTGGCGAGCCTGCTCGACAAGTACCCGACGATGCGGGGCGCCCTGCTCGACCTCCCCCGGGTGGTGGAGAACGCGGTGCCGAGGCTGCTCCCGGGCGGCGACCTCGCCGACCGGGCCCGGATCGTGCCCGGCGACGTGCGCGAGGCCGTCCCGGTCGAGGCGGACGTCTACGTCATCAAGAACATCCTCGAGTGGGACGACGAGAGCACCGCCCGCACGCTGCGCAACGTCCGCGAGGCGGGCGGCCCGGGCACCCGGGTCGTGGTCATCGAGAACCTCGTCGACGACACGCCGTCGATGCGGTTCAGCACCGCGATGGACCTGATGCTGCTGCTCAACGTGGGCGGGGCGAAGCACACCACCGAGAGCATGGTCACCCGGCTGACCGCCGCCGGACTGGTCGTCGACGACATCAGCCCGGTCAACCCGTATCTGCACGCGTTCGACTGTCACGTCGCGGGCTGACCCGCACCCGTCCCCGTTCCCACCCCCACGGACCACCGGTCGCCGGGCCCGCAGCGTCGCGGGCCCGGCGACCGGTGTGGTCCGGCACGGGTCAGCCGGCCGGCTCGCGCTCCCAGAGGTAGAAGCGCTGCGCCATGGCGTCCTTGGGGGACCGCCAGGTCTCGGGGTCGTAGGCGCTGACGTACGAGGACAGCCGCTCGCTGACGTCCCGGAACTCCGGGTGCCCGGTGATCTTGGCGATGGCGGGCCCGGGGTCGCGCTCGGACTCGATCAGATGCATGTAGACGTCGCCGAACTGGAAGAGGCTGCGCCGGACGACGCCGACGAGCCGGGGGAGCTCGCCGCGGTCGGACTCCTCGAACACCTTGGCGATGTCGGGCGCCGATCCCGGGGCCATCCGGGCGACGATCAGTGCTTGGTGCATGGGGGCCGTCCTCCGTGAGGGTCAGTCGGTCAGACCGGGTGTGGCGCCGCGCTCGGCGGCCGCCTTCTCGATGCGGTCCCGGATCAGGGCCATCTGGACCTTGGAGTTCCGGTTGATGTTGTCGGTCATCCACTCGTCGTCGACCGGGGCCTGCGGTTTCATCGCGAAGTCCTGCGTCCAGACCATCCGCGTGCCCGTCGGCACCTCCTCGTACCGCCAGTGGATGTCCATGTGGTCGAAGGGTCCCGTCTCGACCCGGCGGGCCTTGACCGTGCGGGTGTCCCGGTCCGGCTCCCGCTCCGAGACCCAGCTCCACACGGTGCCGTTCTCGTCCGGGTGCATGGTCAGCCGGAAGGTGGTCTTGCGGCCCTCGCGGGAGAGGATCTCGACGGAGGCGTACTCGCTGAACAGCCGAGGCCAGTTCTCCAGGTCGTTGGTGATCTCCCAGACCAGTTCCAGGGGCGCCGCGATGGTGATCTCGTTCTGCGTGTGTCCGGACATCTCACGCTCCTGTCATGAGTGCGCTGTTGACGAGGTCGAGGAACTGCCGGGGCGTCTTGGAGCGCTCGGCGTCCGGGGGCATCGGCGTGCCGTACCGGTTCTCCAGCTCGCCCACGATGCCCAGCAGTCCGAGCGAGTCCACGCCCAGGGTCGCGAAGGCGGTGTCCTGCTGCCGGAGCTCGTCCGGTGCGACGGTGACGCCGGCGGACTTCTTCATGAGTTCGGCCAGCTCTTCCACGGTGATGCGGTCGGTCATGGGGTTCCTCTCCTCTGCTGCTTGCCTGCTGCGCGACGCCCCGCTACGAGGCGTCGGCGACGCCGTGCCGCAGCACCAGCGCCGAGTTGGAGCCCATGAGCCCCCGGCTCAGGACCAGTGCCGTGCGCACCGGTGCGGTGCGGGCGCGACCGGTCACGAGGTCGAGGTCATGGCAGATGTCGAAGACGTTGGGGGTGGGCGGGATCAGCCCGTGCTCCATGGCGAGCACCGCGGCCGCGGTGTCCATCAGCGGCGCCGCGCAGTAGCCGCGGCCGATACCGGTCTTGGGCGCGGTGACGGGCACCTTGGCGCCGTGCGGGCCGAGCGCGTCGACGATGGCCAGGGCTTCGGCGCGGTCCGCCGCCGGGACGCCGAGCGCGTCGGCGAAGACCACGTCGACCTCCTCCGGAGCGCACCGCGCCTCCTCCAGCGCTCCACGGATCGCCTCGGCGAGGCCCTGCCGGGACTCCTCCCAGCGGGAGGCGCCGGTGAAGGTGGCCGCGTGACCGGCGAGGAAGGCCCGCACCCGCGCGCCGCGCGCCCGGGCCGACTCGGCAGCCTCCACGACGACCATGGCGCCGCCCTCGGCCGGTACGAACCCGCAGGCCGCCGACGTGAACGGGCGGTAGGCGCGGGCCGGGTCGTCGACCGTGCTGAGTTCCTCGTAGCCGAGCTGGCAGACCACCGAGTACGGGGCGATCGGCGCCTCGGTCGCCCCGGCCACGATCACCTCGGTGCCGCGCCGCACGGCCCGCGCCGCGTGGGCCAGGGCGTCCAGGCCGCCGGCCTCGTCGGCGGCGACGACCGAGCAGGGGCCCTTGAACCCCCGGCGGATGGAGATCTGGCCGGTGCTGGCGGCGTAGAACCAGGCGATGGACTGGTAGGGGCCGACGAAGCGGCTGCCCTTGCTCCACAGCTGCTGGAGCTCGCGCTGGCCGAACTCACCGCCGCCGGAGCCGGCCGCGGTGACCACGCCGACGGAGTACGGCGCGGCGTCGGTCTCCGGCCGGCCGAGGCCGGCGTCGTCCAGCGCGAGGTCCGCGGCGGCCATCGCGAAGTGCGTGAACCGGTCGGTCTGGACGAGGTAGCGCTCCTCGATCGCCGCCGACGGGTCGAAGTCGCGGACCTGGCCGGCCACCCGCAGCGGGAGGTGCTCACAGCCCTCACGGGTGACCCGTTCCAGGACGCTGATGCCCTCCTTCGAGGACTTCCAGAAGGTCTCGGTGCTGGCTCCGTTGGGCGCGACCACGCCGATTCCCGTGACGGCCGCGCGCCGTGGCTTGGGTTCGCTCATCGTGTCTTCTCCCTCGGCCGGTTCATGACCACCGCGGACTGGAATCCGCCGAACCCGCTGCCCACCGAGAGCACGCTGGAGAGCTTGCGCTCACGGGCCACGCGCGGGACGTAGTCCAGGTCGCACTCGGGGTCGGGCGTCTCGTAGTTCGCGGTCGGCGGTACCACCTGGTGGGCCAACGCCAGGACGCAGGCGACGAGTTCGATCGCCCCGATGGCGCCCAGGGAGTGGCCCACCATCGACTTGATGGAGCTCATGGGGGTGTCGTAGGCGTGCCGGCCCAGGACCCGCTTCACCGCGGCGGTCTCGTGGCGGTCGTTCTGCTTGGTGCCCGAGCCGTGCGCGTTGACGTAGTCGACCGCGGCGGCGTTCGTCCGCGCGTGGTCGAGGGCGTCCTCGATGGCCCGGGCCATCTCCAGGCCCTCGCTGGTCAGGCCGGTCATGTGGTAGGCGTTGCCGTAGGTGGCGTACCCGCCGAGCTCGCAGTACACGTGCGCGCCGCGGGCCCTCGCGTGCTCCAGCTCCTCCAGGACGAGCACCGCGCCGCCCTCCCCCATCACGAACCCGTCGCGGTCGGCGTCGAAGGGACGCGAGGCGTGGGCGGGGTCGTCGTTGTTGCAGGAGGTCGCCTTGATCGCGTCGAAGCAGGCCATGGTGATCGGGGAGATCGGCGAGTCCGAGGCGCCGGCGATGCAGATGTCGGCCCGGCCCTCCTCCACCGTGTGGAAGGCGTACCCGACCGCGTCGAGGCCGGAGGTGCAGCCCGTGGAGACGGTCTGCACCGGCCCCCGCGCGCCGAACCGCTCGGCCACCGTAGAGGCGAGGGTGCTGGGCGTGAACGCGCGGTGCAGCTGCGGGGCGGCCTGGCGGTGGTCGACGTCCCAGCGCTGTCCGTGATGGCTGACCAGCACGTAGTCGTTCTCCAGCCGGGTGGTCCCGCCGACCGCGGTGCCCAGCGAGACGCCGACCCGCCAGGGGTTCTCCGCCGCGAGGTCGAGGCCCGCGTCCCGGACCGCCTCGTCTCCGGCGACCATGGCGAACTGGATGTAGCGGTCGCAGCGTTCGACGTCCCCGGCGTCCAGTCCGTGCGCCGCCGGGTCGAAGTCGCACTCGGCGGCGATCCGCGACCGCAGCCCGGTCGGGTCGAAGAAGGTGATGCCCCGCGTCGCCGTGCGGCCTTCGACGAGGAGGTTCCAGAACGCGGGGACACCTATGCCGCCGGGGGCGACGATGCCTATGCCGGTGACCGCCACCCGTCTCGTCATGACCGGACCTGACGTCGGCCGGCGGCCTCGGCGCCGATCATCACGGCCTCGGCTTCGGTCCCCTCCGTGTCGACGTGGCCGAGCGGCGGGCTCGGGGCCAGCGGACCGAGGTGGAAGACCATCCGGGCCTCGACCTTGCCGACGTTGCGGAAGCGGTGGCGCATGCCGAGCGGGATCAGCAGGCCTTGCTCCGGCTGCAGTTCATGGGCCTCGCCGTCGAGGTCCACCTCCAACTGCCCGCACACGACGTACACGAACTCCTCGGAGTACGGGTGGTAGTGCTCGCCGATGCGGTCGCCGGGCTTGATGATGGCCAGGCCCATGAAACCGCTGGTCGAGCCGACGGTGGCCGGGGTGAGCATGGCGCGCAGGTCGCCGCCGCGGCGGGTGTTGGGCTCGATCTCGCTGAGATCCACGACTCTGGGACGGGATGTGATCACGACGTTCCTCCGATGGTGTACTGCGCCGAGGTGGGGGGGCGGATCGCCGCCCCGGTCCACGTGATGACGGATCAGGCGTCGGGCGACCGGCGGTCGGTGACGAGGTCCATGCGTGCGCGCTCGAGGAACCGCGCGAGCAGGGCGTCCTTCGCGCCGCCCTCGGCCGCGTCGGCGACGCCTTCCGCGAGCGTCGTCAGCTCGGCGGCCTGCGCCGGGTCGGACAGGCCGAGGGCCTGGCCGGGGTCGGCGCCGTCGAGTCCGCCGCGCACGTCGATCAGCCGTACGACGACGTCGTCGCGCTGGAAGATCGTGCTGCGCAGCACCGGGTTGCGCGGGTCGTCGGCCGCCGCCTCGTCCTGCCGGGAGAGCAGTTCGGCCAGCTTCATGCCGCGGTCGGGCCGGGCCGGGTAGTACAGGGCGTACCGCTCGGCCTGGGGGTCCTGCCGGTCAGCCGTCACGTGGTGGACGGCGGGCAGCGCGGCGCGGGTGAAGAAGACGCGGGCGGACTCGGGGTCGTTGAGGTCCCGGTCCTGCTCCAGGTAGGGGTTGATGGCCTCCTCCACGGCCCGCACCTCGGGCTGCCGGGAGACATGGCGCAGCGCGGACAGCAGGTCGCCGCGCACCTCGATGGCCCGCACCACGCGGTTGCCGTGCATGAACAGCGAGGTGCGGCACAGCCGCGTGGTGTCGTCGACCTGCGGCTCGGGCGAGGCGTAGTCGGAGAGGATCTTGGCGACGATGTCCTCGCTGCCGGGCTTGACGGTGAAGGTGAGCGCGTGCCGGATCACGCCGTCGCCGATCCGGGGCGAGGTCTGCAGCCGGCGGCCGTTCGCCTTCGCGTCCGCCGCGGGTCCGCCGGTCTCGCGGACCACGTGGAAGCGCAGCGACCTGGTGTCGCGGACGCAGCTGTGCAGCGGCTCCACCATGTGCACGTGCTCCTCGCTGTTCACCCAGGCGAGGAACGGCGGCGCGCTCTCCCACTCGCTGGTGATGAGCCACTGCGAGGGGTTCTCGATGGACTGGCACAGCTGGTCGCTCACATGCCCGGGGACGGACGCGACCTGGTTGCAGAGCTGCTCGTAGGCCTCCAGGAACTGCTGCTGGGCGCCGTCGTAGACGTCGACCAGCAGGACGACCCGGAGCCGGGAGCCGTCGAACACGGACTGGGAGACACGTTGCGACGCCTGTCGCGCCCGCGAACCTGCAACACGTTCGGACGTGGTGGTCATCCTGCGCACATCTCCTTCGCGGAGGGGGAAGGGAACGTCGGCCGCGTGATGCGACGTCAGCGTTCCTCGATCGTGTGCCCGTCCCCGTGAGCGCGCGACCGGGGATGAACTACGTGGGTGACTGGGCGGGCCGACGTCACAGCAGATGCGCGAAGACCACCAGGTTGTCCGTGTAGTCCTTGGCCCGGCGGTCGTACTCCCCCGCGCAGGTGATGAGCCGCACCTGCGCCTGGGGGGTGTCGCCGTACACGCGTTCGTCGGGGAAGTCGGCCTTCTCGAAGGTCTCCACGCTGTCCACCCGGAAGGACGGCTTGCTGCCGTCGGCCCGCAGGACCTGGAAGACGTCGCCCTCGGTCAGCTCGCTGAGCCCGGCGAAGACGGCGGGGGACGTCTTGGTGTCGACGTGCCCGGCGATGATCGAGGTGCCCGCCTCGCCGGGAGAGGCGCCTGCGGCGTGCCAGCCGACCAGGTTGACGTTGTTCGCCGGGGGCGGGTCCAGCCGTCCGCTGGGGCCGATGGCGAGGTCGGTGAAGGGCGCGTTCACCGAGATCTTGGGGATGAGGAGGCGTACCGGTCGCGACCGGCGCAGATGCCGGCCCGAGGGCTCCTCGTCACGGGCGCCCGACGAGGAAGGGGCCGGCGGGGCGGCGGCCCGGGTGGCCGGACCGGAGGCGTGCAGGGGGCGTCCGGCGCCGGACGACGGCTCGTTGCCGCCGCACAGGCCGATCGCGAGGACGACGGCGACGGTGGCGCAGAGCATCATCACGCCGGTGCGGGAGCCGCCCTCAGAGGCGGCTGCGGAGGACGAGGAGGGGGCGGAGGGCGAGGGGGTGGAAGAGGGAGGAGGGGTGGACGGGGAGGACGGTGAAGGGGGGACTGCCATCGGTGGAACACCTCATTCGGGCGCGGCAGCGGGCGGACGGGCGCGGGGAGCGCGGACCGGGCCGCCGCACGGGTGCGGGCGGCGGCCGCGGCTGCGCTATCACGGCCGGCACGGTCAGGCCGCGCCGGCGGCCATCCGGCGGCGCAGCGCGCGGACGTCCGCGGCGGCGACGGCGAGGTCGCCGAGCCCGGCCGCGGTCACCGAGGGGCCCGCGAGGGCGGCCGAGGCCGCCGCGGCGACCTGGATCATCCGGGCAGTGCGCATCTGATGGCCTTTCCGTCACGGCCGGGCGACCGACACCTCGTCAGCACGTCCGATCCGGCCGGGACGTGATCCACCGTCAGCCGCCGGACGCCGCGGCACCACTCGGGGCGTTCACTCGGGTGAAGGACGCCGGATCAGCCCAGTCCGAGGCCGGTCTGCAGAACACGGCGCAGCGTGGACTCCGCGTCCGGGTCCGGGCCCGGCGACCGCCAGGCGACGAACCCGTCGGGCCGTACGAGCACCGCGCCCCCGCGGGGCGTGCCGTGCCGCTCCGCCCAGTCGGCGTCGCCCTCCGGCGTCAGGTCGGCATCGGGGCCGTCGCCCACCCGGTACGACCGCAGCGGCACCGCCAGCTCCTGGGCGAGGCGCCCGGCGGCCTCGTGCCAGCCGCTCGGCCGGGCGGCGTCGCTGAGCAGGACCAGGGACCGCTCGTAGAGGTCCAGGGTGGAGATCCGTTCGTCGCCGCGCCGCACCCACAGGTGGGGGGCCCGGCTGCCGGGTGCGCCGCTCAGGTCGAGGCTCTCCGGGACGACCGGGACCGTGTCGTCGGCGCCGACGACCGCGCCCTGCGGGTAGCGGTAGCCGAGGGCCACGTTCAGGATGCCGCGCTGCGGGCCGCCCGCGGAGCCGGGCGGCGGGGCGAAGCCGGGGTGGCTGTGCTCGGCCGACCGGGCGGCGGCCCGGGCGCTGGTGGCCTCCGCGACGGGACGGCGCTCGGCGTCGTAGGTGTCGAGCAGTTCCTCCCCCGCCCAGCCGTCGAGCACGGCGGCCAGCTTCCAGGCGAGGTTGTGCGCGTCCTGGATGCCGGTGTTCGAGCCGAACGCCCCGGTCGGCGACATCTCGTGCGCCGAGTCGCCGGCCAGGAACACCCGGCCGGACCGGTAGCTGCGGGCGACGCGCTGGGCGGCGTGCCAGGGCGCCTTGCCGGTGATCTCCACGTCGAGGTCGGCGACCCCCACTGCGCGGCGGATGTGCTCGATGCACCGCTCGTCGGTGAACTCCTCGAGCGTCTCCCCGTGTTCGGGGTGCCAGGGGGCGTGGAAGACCCAGTTCTCGCGGTTGTCCACCGGCAGCAGGGCGCCGTCGGCGTCCGGGCTGGTCAGGTAGCAGACGATGAAACGGCGGTCGCCCACGACGTCGGCCAGTCCGCGGGACCGGAAGGTGAGGCTGACGTTGTGGAAGAGGTCGCCGGGGCCGCTCTGCCCGATGCCGAGCTGCTCCCGGACGGGGCTGCGGGGGCCGTCGGCGGCGACGAGGTAGTCCGCGCGGATGGCCAGGTGCTCACCGGTCTCACGGCTCTTGGCCACCGCGGCGACGCCGTGGGCGTCGGCCTCGAACGACATGAGCTCGGTGGAGAAACGCAGGTCGCCGCCGAGCCGCCGGGCGTGGTCGAGCAGCACCGGCTCCAGGTCGTTCTGGCTGCACAGGCACCAGGCGCTGGGGCTGAAGCGGGCCAGGCCGCCGCCCGGGTCGATGTCCCGGAACAGCCATTCGCCGGCGTCGCCGACGAGGGCAGGGGCCTGCAGGATGCCGTGGTTGTCGGCCAGGGTGGCGGCCGCGTCCTGGATCCCCTGCTCCACGCCCGCCACCCGGAACAGCTCCATCGTGCGGACGTTGTTGCCGCGGCCGCGCGGATGGATGGAGGTGCCGGCGTGTCGCTCCACCAACAGGTGCGGCACCCCCAGCCGTCCGAGGAACAGCGAGGTCGCCAGACCCACCAGGGAGCCGCCGACGATGAGGACCGGGACCCTGAGGGTGGGGGGGCCGGCCTGTCCGGCTCGTTCGTTCATCACTCTCGCCTCCAGCGCGTCGTGTCCGCCGACCCGGCCGGATACGGCGGAGACCACATGCATGCCCCGTGGAGCTGACGGCGCCTCAGGCTTCACCCGGCTGCGTCGCGGCTGCGACGCTGCTGCGGGATGGACCGCCGCGGTCGTCGCGGGCGGCCCCCAGGGCTGCCCCCACCCGGTCTCGGCGGACTGACGCCGCTCCTGCGGGTGCCGCGCCGGAACGGGACGTAGCGTGGCGTGCACGGAGCAACGGAGGCGGACGACGGCCGGACCCCGGGGGACGCGATGTGCTGGAGTGCGACGGCCGATCTGGCGGCGGGAGCCGGACTGCTGGCCCTCGGAGGCGTGGCCGTGGCGCGGGTTCGCCGCCGCCGGGACCTTCCGCTGGCCGCGCTGCCGCTGCTCCTCGGGGCGCACCAGATCGTGGAGGCCCTCGTCTGGGACGCGGGCGGGGGCAGCGGAGCCGCCACCGTCGTCTGGACCGTGATCGCGCTGCCGCTGCTGGCGGTGTGGGTGCCCGCGGGGGTGTGGTGCGCGGCCCGGCCGTCCGCCCGGCGCGGCGTCTCGTGCACGCTGGCCGTCGGCGTCGCGACCGCCGCGCCGCTCGCGTACGGCATCGCCGCCGGTCCGGTGACCGCAGAGATCCGCGGGCACCGGGTCGGTTACCTCGTCGACCTGCCGTACCCGCCCGTCCTGGTCGCGGGCTATCTGATGGCCACGGTCGGCGCGCTGCTCCTGTCGGGCGACCGTCGGCTGCGGGTTCTGGGGGCGGTGGCCGCCGTGGGGGCGGCGGGGTGCTTCGCGCTGTGGCGGCTGGAGTTCGTGTCCACCTGGTGCGCCTTCGCGGCGGTCTGCTCGGCGCTGCTGCTCGGCTGGTCCGGCGCCCCGCGCCGTGAGGTGAGTCACATCTCGCCTCGATCGCAACTTTAGTTGAAAGTTCCGGCATCTAAGGTCACACAGCGTTCCGCAGAGCCTTCCGCCACCTCGCCCGGCAACTGGAGCCGTCCTCCATGACCGACAGGTCTTCCACGGCGCCCGCGCCGCCCTCCGCCGCGACCGGCGCCGCCACCGACGCCGCCGCTGCCGCCACCGCCGAGTACGCCCGGATCTACGCGGAGCAGCAGCCGCGGCTCGTCGCGTACGCCCGCTCGCTCACCAGGAACGCCTGGACCGCCGAGGACCTCGTCGCCGAGGCCCACTTCCGCGTGTGGCGCCGTCTGGCCGCGGGGCACGAGATCGACAACGTGCCGGCCTACCTGACGACGACGGTGCGGCATCTCGCGATCGCGTCCGGGAGCACGGCCCGGGAGGCGCCGAGCGACCCGCAGGCGCAGGCCAAGGACCGGGCCGAGACGGGCACGCACGGGGAGGACCCGGCCGACCGGGTCGCGGGCGTCGACCTGGTGGTCCGGGTGCTGGGCCAGTTGCCCGAGCGCTGGGTGAAGGCGCTGTGGCTGGCCGAGGCGGAGGGGCAGCCGCTGGCGGCGATCGGGCCGCAGCTCGGCACCAAGGACGGCGCGACGGCCGTCCTCCTGCACCGGGCGCGCGAGGGCATGCGCCAGGCCTTCCTGCGGGCGCAGACCGGCGCTCCGGACGACCCCGCGTGCCAGGTCCACTGGGCCCGGATGCCGGCGTACGTCCGTGGCGCCGCGACGGCGCGTCAGAGCGAGCGGCTGCTCGGGCACGTGGACACGTGCGACGCGTGCCGCGGGTCGCTCGCCGCGCTGATGAGCGCCAACGACCGGCTGCCCGCTTTCGTCGGCCCGGCCCTGCTCGTCCTCGCCCTGGGCGGCGCCGCCAAGTTCCTGCCGGTCTTCACCGCGGCGTCGGCCGGCGCCGCGGGTGCGGTCGGGGCCCACGGTGCGGGCCTGCTGCACGGAATGCGTCATGCCGTGTCCGCCGGCGCCAGGACGCCCGCGGCGACGGCGGGCGCGCTCGCGGTGGGCGCCGCCGTGGTGTGCCTCGTCCTCGGCTGGACCGACTCCGCGCCGGCGCCGCACCCGCCGGCCGCCGCGACGCCTGCGGCCGAGGCGCCGGTCGACCTGGGCCCGGCCGACGAAGGCCCGGTGGCCGGGACGCCGGTGTCGTCGCCGACGCCGTCACCGAGCGCGGCTCGGGCCGAAGACCCCGGCACGTCGGTGCGGGACACCGACGGCGCGGGAGCAGGCCCGCTCGGACCGCGGACAGTCATCGCACCACGGGGCGGTGACGGAGCGGCCGGACGGGCCACGCGACAGCCCGCGTCCCCCGTCGACAGCACGACGACGCCATCGCCCGCTCAGGCACAGGAGCCCTCGGCGGAACCCCCGCAGAAGACACCGCCGCCGGACGAGGGCACCGTCGGCACGCCGCAGCCCACCCCGCCCGCCGACGATCCCGGCCCCGAGCCTCCGCCGACGAAGGATCCCGGACCCGACGACCCCGAGCCCGGCGGCGACGGCGGGCACAAGGGGCCCGGCGGGCACGGGAAGGGCTCAGGGGGCCACGGCGGGCACGGGACAGGACCGGGGCGCGACAGCGGGCACGGGAAGGGGCAGGGGCGCGCCGGCTGCCCGGCCGTCCCCTCGCCCCCGTTCGCTCTCGCGTGACTCCCGGTCCGCGCCCTCTCTCCCACCACACACCTGCGGCGTGTGCGGAAACGTGCTGTTCACTGCCCGAGGGGCCGCGGGAAACACCCGGTTCCTAGCATCCGGACGAACACGCCGGGACACCGTCCCCGCTCGTCCACCGCCTCCGCAGCCCGGGGATCCCCGCCCCGGCTCTCGAAGGGCTGATCATGACGACCACCGAGTCATCCCCCCTCGCGACCCGGCCGACGTCCCCCACCAGTCAGGCGACGAAAGAGACCCTCGAGGACTACACCCTCCGTTTCGCGCCCCGCAGTTACCGCCGCTGGACCCCCATGGTCGTCGCGACGACCGCCCTCGGCGGCATCGCCTACATGGCCGACTTCTCCATCGGCGCCGGCATCGGCCTCGCCCACGGCACCGGCAACGCGCTCCTTGCGATCGCCGTCGCCGCCGTCGTCATCTTCGTGACCGGCTTCCCGCTCGCCTACTACGGCGCCCGCTACAACATCGACCTGGACCTGATCACCCGCGGTTCCGGCTTCGGCTACTACGGCTCGGTGCTGACCGGCGTCATCTTCGCGAGCTTCACCTTCATCTTCTTCGCCCTCGAGGGCTCGATCATGGCCCAGGGCCTGAAACTGGGGCTCGGACTCCCCCTGTGGCTGGGCTATCTGGTCTCCACGCTGATGGTGATCCCGCTGGTGATCTACGGCATGAAGGCGCTCAGCAAGCTCCAGGTGTGGACGACGCCGGTCTGGCTGCTGCTGATGGTCGGCCCGCTGGTCTATCTGGTCGCCACCGACCCGGGCACGGTCGACCGCTTCCTCGCCTACGCCGGCGCCGACGGCGAGGGCGGGGTCGACACCGCGTCCGTGCTGCTGGGCGCGGGCGTATGCCTCTCGCTCATCGCGCAGATCGGCGAACAGATCGACTACCTGCGTTTCATGCCGCCCAAGACCGAGGCGAACAAGCGCAGTTGGTGGGCCGCCGTCATCATGGCCGGACCCGGCTGGGTGGTCCTCGGCGCGCTCAAGCAGGCCATCGGCGTGTTCCTCGCCGTGTACATCCTGGCCGAGGTGGGCGCGGACGCCGCTCCCGAGCCGATCCAGCAGTTCAAGGGCGCGTTCGACGCGATGATGCCGTCCTGGCTGGTCGTCCCGCTCGCCGTGGCGCTCGTCGTGATCAGCCAGATCAAGATCAACGTCACGAACGCGTACTCCGGCTCGCTGGCCTGGACCAACTCCTTCACCCGCGTCACGCGGCACTACCCTGGCCGCATGGTCTTCGTCCTGGTCAACCTCGGCTTCGCGCTGGCCCTGATGGAAGCCGACATGTTCAGCTTCCTCAACGACATCCTCGGCTTCTACTCGAACTGCGCCATCGCCTGGGTGGTCACCGTCGCCACCGACATCGGCGTCAACAAGTACCTGCTGAAACTGTCGCCGCTGCAGCCGGAGTTCCGCCGCGGGATGCTGTACGCCGTGAACCCGGTGGGCGTCGTCGCCTTCGTCGCCGCGTCCGGCCTCTCCATCGCGATGTACTTCCACGCCCTCGGCGACGCGCTCCAGCCGTACTCGCCCGTCGCCGCGGCCGTCATCGCGTTCGTCCTCACCCCGTTCATGGCCGCCGTCACCAAGGGCCGGTACTACCTGCGTCGTACGGACGACGGCATCGACGAGGCCCTGCTCGACGCGGACGGCAACCCGGCGGCGACGACGTACGACTGCCATGTCTGCCACCAGCCGTACGAGCGCCCCGACGTGGCCGCCTGCCCGGCCCATGACGCGGTCGTCTGCTCCCTGTGCCTGAGCACGGACCGGACGGGCGAGCATCTCCTGCCCGGGCAGGCTCAGACGACCTGAGCCTCGCCCGGCAGTGACGAGGGGCCGCCCCGGCCCGTGGTCGCGGGACGGCCCCTCGTGGTCATCGGGTCACCGTCCATTTCTGCTGGGCGGCGCCGGTGCAGGTCCAGATCTGGAGCCGGGTGCCGTTGACGGAACCGCCGCCCGCGGCGTCCAGGCACTTGTTCGCCTGCGGGTTGACGACGTCCCCGGCGGCGGGGAGGGCCCACTGCTGGGCGGCGGTGCCGTTGCAGTCCCACAGCTGCACGGCCGTGCCGTCCGCCGTGCCGCCCGAGGCGACGTCCAGGCACTTGCCGAGCGCGCGGATCGTGCCGTCGGATCCCACGGACCACTGCTGGGCGGCGGTGCCGTTGCAGTCGTACAGCTGCACGGCCGTGCCGTTGGCGGAAGCGGCCCCCGCCACGTCCACGCACTTGCCGCCGATCCCGGTGATCCGGCCAGCGGTCGGCTGGGCGGCGCCGCTGCTCACGCGGACGTGGTCGACCAGGAGCTGCTGCGGGAACGCCGTGCCGCCGTCGGGGTCGCCCGGCCAGTAGCCGCCGACCGCGAGGTTGAGGATCAGGAAGAAGGGCTTGTCGAAGACCCATCGCCGGCCGCCCAGATCGGCGGGGGTGCGCCGCTGGTAGACGGCGCCGTCGACGGACCAGGTGATCGCGTTCGGGCTCCAGTCCACGGCGAAGGTGTGGAAGGCGTCGGCGAACGCCTGTCCCCCGGGCAGGGTGTGCCCGGCGCCGACGCCGCCGGAGCCCGAGTAGCCCGGGCCGTGCAGCGTGCCGTGCACCGTGGACGGCTCGAAGCCCACGTTCTCCATGACGTCGATCTCGCCCGAGTCGGGCCAGCCGACCCGGCCGATGTCGTCGCCGAGCATCCAGAACGCGGGCCACATGCCCTGGCCGCGCGGGATCTTCATCCGCGCCTCGACGTGACCGTACGTCGTGGTGAACCGGCCGGCCGTGTTCAGCCGGGCCGAGGTGTACTCGCACCGTCCGTACCAGCAGGGGTAGTTGCCCGGGTTCTCCCGACGTGCGGTGATCACCAGGTGGCCCTGTCCGTCGAGGGCCGCGTTGCGATTGCCCGCGGTGTAGTACTGCCGCTCGTGGTTGTTGACGTTGTCACCGGTCTCGGTCTGCCACTTCGTCCCGTCCACGGCCGCGCCCGCCGGCCCGTCGAACTCGTCGGAGAACGTGACGGCGGCCGCCGCCGTCCGGGCCGCGGGAGCCCCGGCGGAGCGTGCCGCGGGGTCCGCCGCGGACGGTGGCGCGCCCTGCGCCGGCAGGACGGACAGTGAGGCGAAGGCCATGAGTGAGGCGAGACAGACCAGCAGGCGCCGTGTCGGGCGCGGAGAGTTCATGACTCTCCCTCCAGGGCACAAGGGGTCGACTAAGGCAGGTTCATGACAGATCGCAGGTGGATCGCGGGGAGGCCCGCGACAGACCGGCGAACCGCCGAAGGCCGTGCCGACCGGGTGGGGGGTGGGTGAACGAGCCTTGACAGACACTTAGTTCACTATGTGATTTAAGAAGTGAGCAATGCCGGTGTCAAGAGTTTGGTATGGACCGGTTGTGGCGATGTCCTGGGGGCGGCTGCACACGGCGACTGCGGTGCGGCGAAGATGGTCGACCATGACGGAACGCATCTTCATCGACAAGCAGAACCCCAAGGCCTACCACGCGCTGGTCCAGACGTCCGAGGCGGTGCGGGCGACGGCGGCCGAGGCCGGTCTGGAACGGACCGTCGTGGAACTCGTCAACCTCCGCGTCTCCCAGCTCAACGGGTGCGCCTTCTGCCTCGACGTGCACACCAGGGCGGCGCAGCGCGCGGGCGAGGACGCCCGGCGGCTGGGCGTCCTCGCCGCCTGGCGGGACACCGCCCTCTTCACGCCCCTGGAACGGGCGGCCCTGGCGCTGGCGGAGGCGACCACCCTGCCGGCCGACGCCGCCGCGCAGGAGGCCGCGTACGCCGAAGCCCGCGCGGTGCTCACCGACGACCAGATCTCGGCGGTGATCTGGGTGGCCGTCACCATCAACGCCTTCAACCGCGTGTCCGTCCTCAGCAAGCACCCCGTGCGCTGAGCCGACCGGGGCGCGCGGTCCGCCGCCGGGCGTCCGGTGAGAATCGTGCGGTCAGGTGATCGCCGTCCGACGCTGGAGGTCCCGCCCATGCCCCACTCCGACGCCCGCCGCGCACGGGAGTTCACGGACCCGGAGCCGCAAGGTGCGCCGCGCGACCGCGCGCTGCCCGGCTCGGGACCCGACGAGGCGTTCCTGGGCGAGCTGTCGGGGCGACGCGTGCTGGAACTCGGATGCTCAACGGCCCGCCGTGCCGCCCGGCTCGTGCGGGCGCACGGCGCCGTCGTGGACGCCGTGGACCCGGCGGCGGACGCCATCGGGCGGGCCCGCGCCGAACACGGGTCGCTGCCCGGGCTGCGACTCTTCCACACCGCCCTCGACGCGCATCTGCGGACCGCCGAGCCCTACGACGTGATCTGTTCGGCGGGCGGCGTCCCGGCCGGTGAACTGCGCCGGCTGCTGCCCTCGTTGGCGACCGCGCTCGTACCCGGGGGCGCCCTCTGCCTCTCCGTGCCGGACGACGACCCGACGCCGGTCCGGCCGGACGGTCAGCCGACGGCGCCCGCCCCTGACGCGTGGGAAACGCTGCTCGCCGCACACGGGCTGCACGTGGAGGAGACGGTCACGGCGCCTGCGTCGGGCCCCGCGAACCCGCCCGGCCCCGCACGCGGGACCGGCCACCTCCTCGTGCGGGCACGACGCCCCCTGCGCGTCGTCGGCCGCCCCCGCGGCGGCGGGCCGCCCGCAGCGCACGCCGCGATCGGCGTCGGCGCCATCGTGCACGGCCCCCGCGGACTGCTCCTGGGCCGCCACCGCCGGGGCACGTGGGAGTTGCCCGGCGGCACGGTGGAGCCCGGCGAGTCACTGCAGGACACGGTCGTGCGGGAGTTGCGCGAGGAGACCGGGCTGCGGGCCGTTCCGTCGGACGTCCGGCTGCTGGGCACCCTCCTCGACGAGGTCGGCGGCATGGCGCGGATGACGGTCGGCGCCGTGGTGACCCGCTGGCGGGGCGAGCCGGCCGACCAGCCCGGCGAGAGCGTCGGCGACTGGCGCTGGCACCCCCTCGACCGCCTGCCGCCGTCCCTGTTCGAGTGCAGCGCCCAGTCCCTCACCGTGTGGCGGCCGGACCTGCCGATCGACCACGCCCCGGCCCACTTCACGCCGTACAGCACCTGACCGGACGGCGGCACGCGTCGGGCGCCGGGGGGCGGCGCCGGGTCGGGTGGGGTCGGGCCGGGCCGGGCCGGGCGAGACGCTGCCGACGAGGCGGGTGCCATGGGCCAGGGGCCCGGGGTGGCGTCGGCGGGGGGGGGCCGCGGGATGGCGTCGGCGGGGTGGCGTGCCGGGGGCCCGGGGTGCGTGGGCGGGGGCGGTAGCACAAAGGCGGTCGCCGTGCGGCCGAACGGCGGAGCGCGCCACCCGGAATCGTGCCTTTCCTCACCCGTTCTCGTGGACTCCCCGCCCACCGTCCGCGGGTCGTTCCCGCAGGTCGTGGGAGAGTGACGGCCGGAATCGGACAGGGGGGCCTGTGACGCGTCGACAGAAACGTTCCAGGGCGGGCGGAACGCCTCCGCGCCGGAGGCTTCCGGCGCTGCTCGTCGCCCTCGCTCTCGTGGCCGGTGCGACGCTCGCGGGAGCGACCCCGGCCGGCGCCGCGGCCTGGACCGGCGTGGCGCCGGGAGTGACGTACCGCCAGTACGATCTGGCCGCCGCCGCAGGCCTGGCGCGTGCGCACGTGCTCGCCGTCGATCTCGCCGCCCCCCGTGTGCGCCTCGGTCTGTTGTACCCGGGGGCGACGGCCGCCCGCGCGACCGTCTCCTCGCTGGCCGGCCGGCAGAAGGCGGTCGCCGGCGTCAACGGCGACTTCTTCGACATCACCGAGACGCAGCACCCGGGCGTCGCGGCGACCGGGGCGAGCGTCGGTCCCGCGGTCGCCGGAGGAAGGGCGTTGAAGGGCGCGGTCCCGGACGCGCAGCGGTTCGGCCCCGCGCCGCCGCCGGGCACGGACAC
>NZ_JBEPBI010000076.1:0-35847 GCF_040299045.1 Streptomyces sp. NPDC001027 | reverse complement strand
CTCGCGGATCTCCCGGTCGTTGTCCTTGATCCGCTCATCGAGGGCCAGGAGCTGGTGGGCGAGGTCGCAGACCAGTTTGGCGGCCCGCTTCTCGCCGGGCAGGGCGGTCTGCTGGGACTGGGCGGCCTCCACAGCCTTGGCCGCGACGTTCGAGGCCCCGCGGACCTTGCGCCGCTCCAGCCAGGTGGTCAGGCGCTTGGCGCCGATCCGTCGCAGGGCGGCCGGGGTCTGGTACTCGGCAAGCATGACGACGGGGCCCTTGGCCGCGGAGTAGTCGAAGGTTCGTTCCAGGGCGGGACAGATCCCGACCAGCATGTCGCGGAGCCGGTTGATCAGCCGGACACGGTCGGCGATCAGGTCAGCGCGGTGGTTCGTCAGCAGTTGAAGGGTGGAGACCAGCTCCGGGGGTGTTTCCAGCGGCGCGAAGTCCCGGCGCATGCGTGCCTGGTCGGCGATGACCTTCGCGTCCTTGGCGTCAGTCTTGGCCTCTCCACGGTATGCGCCGGACATCCGGTTCACGGTGCGTCCGGGCACGTAGACGACCCGCTGGCCGTTGGCGACGAGCAGGGCCAACAGCAGGGTGGAGGCCCGGCCGCTGACGTCCACCGCCCACCGCACCTCGTCGGCCCTCTCGCAAGCGGTCTCGATGAGCGTGAGGATCTGGGCTTCGTCGTTGATCACCTTCGTCGAGAACAGGGTCTCGCCGTCGGCATCCACCGCCACCGCCCAGTGATGCCCTTTGCCGGCATCGACGCCGACCCATATCCGCTTGTGAGACGTGCTCAAGCCTGTCGTTCCGTTCCCTTCGGACCAGCATTTCCGTGGTCCGAAGAACACCCCGCCGACAGGTCCTTAAGCAGCGATGACCGCAGTTCTCAATCAGTGGTCGGAGCGTCCCGAAGGACCGGGCGGCCATTCTCCTTGAGCCATCAGCGGCAACCTCGCATCAGCCACACCCGGTCCTCCCGGACCGCCAACATTCTTAAGGACCACGCATGATCCAGGATCCGAGCATGAGGTCCGCCCAGCGGTCCGGCGAACTCGACTGGCTGCTGGACGACCTGGTGATGCGTGTGAGCGAGGTACGGCACGCGGTGGTGCTGTCCAACGACGGACTCGCCGTCGGCGCCTCCACCGACCTCAGACGCGAGGACGCCGAACACCTCGCCGCCGTCGCCTCCGGCTTCCACAGCCTCGCCAAGGGGGCGGGCCGCCATTTCGGCGCCGGCGGCGTACGCCAGACCATGGTGGAGATGGACGACGGCTTCCTGTTCGTGGCCGCCGCCGGCGACGGCTCCTGCCTGGCCGTGCTCACCGCCGTGACCGCCGACATCGGCTTGGTCGCATACGAGATGGCACGGCTGGTCAAGCGCGTCGGAGAGCACCTCTACACGCCCCCGCGCCTCGCCGCGCGGCCGCCCTCCGTCGGATGAGGCGAGAGTCCGCGCCGATGACCGAGGACATGACCGGCGCCCCGCACCGACCGGGCAGCCAGTGGTTCGACACCGACGCCGGCCCGCTCGTCCGCCCGTACGCCATGACGGGCGGACGGACGAAACCCGGCCCCACGGGAGTGCGCTTCGACCTGATCGCCCTGGTCACCCTGGATCCGGGCGCGCCCGGCACGGACGGCCTGGCGATCGGACCGGAGCACCGTGCCCTCGTCGGTCTCTGCCGGGAGGAGACCCAGTCCGTCGCGGAACTCGCGGCCGGCGCCGACCTGCCCGTGGGCGTCGTCCGGGTGCTCCTCGGCGATCTGCTGGAACTGGGCTGCGTCACCGTCAGCCGCCCGGTCCCGCCCGCGCAGCTTCCCGACGAACGGATCCTGCGCGAGGTGATCGCAGGGCTGCGTGCCCTGTAGACGAACCTCTCCGACCCGTCCGCAGGCGCGCACGACCCGCGACGCCTCACCCCCTGTATCGCGCCTCCTTCCCACCTCGCATCCTCCGTTCGGCGTCGACCATGGCCGACGCCCCGGACCTGATCCCGAGAGAAGTGATCCATGGTCTCCGAGCACTCCGACACCGCCGATGGCGAGTCGGCCCCGATGGCGTTGAAGATTCTGGTCGCCGGCGGGTTCGGCGTGGGCAAGACCACCATGGTGGGCGCGGTCAGCGAGATCAAACCGCTGCGCACCGAGGAACTGCTCAGCCAGGCGGGCCAGTCGGTGGACGACACCGACGGCGTGGACCAGAAGGTCACGACCACCGTCGCCATGGACTTCGGCCGGATCACCATCCGTTCCGGCCTCTCCCTCTACCTGTTCGGCACTCCGGGGCAGGACCGCTTCTGGTTCCTGTGGGACGAACTGTCCCAGGGGGCACTGGGCGCGGTGGTGCTGGCCGACACCCGACGGCTCGAGGACTGCTTCCCCGCGGTCGACTACTTCGAGCACCGGCACATTCCGTTCGTCGTGGCCGTCAACTGCTTCACGGGCACGCGCACCTACGGCGCCCGGGACGTGTCGCGCGCGCTCGACCTCGACGCGGGCACCCCGGTCGTCCTGTGCGACGCCCGTGACCGCGACTCGGGCAAGGAGGTGCTGATCCGGCTGGTCGAGTACGCCGGGCGGATGCACACCGCCCGCCTGCTCGACTCCGTCAGCTGACCTCGGCGTCGGCCGCGGGGCCGGCCCGCGATGCCCTGCGCCGCGCGAGGAAGGGCCGACTCCCGCTGTCCCACGCCGTGGTGGACGTCGACTTCTGCGCCATGCCGCCGTCCTCCTTGCTCCGGCGGCGCTCCCTCAGGAAGGGTGATGGGCGGGTCCTCCGGCTCTCCGGAGGACCGCAGGGGACGGCATACGGGAAATGTCACACGGGGAGTGGGGACATGGCGGGCAACCAGGGAATGGGCCGGCTGCTGGACGATCTGGCCGAGCGCGTCGACCACGTACGACACGCGCTCGTTCTGTCCGACGACGGGCTGGTGGCGGGCGCGAGCACCGGAATGCGCCGGGAGGACGCGGAGCACCTCGCCGCCGTCGCGTCCGGCCTGCACAGCCTGGCCAAGGGCTCGGGACGGCACTTCGGGGCGGGCCGGGTACGGCAGACGATGATCGAGTTCGATGACGCGGTGCTGTTCGTCACCGCGGCGGGAGCCGGGAGTCGTCTGTGCGTGCTCAGCGGCGTGGACGCCGACATGGGACGGGTCGCCTACGAGATGACCCTGCTCGTCAACTGGGTCGGCGAACACCTCACCCTGGACGCCCGGCACCCTGACCGCACCCCCCTCACAGACATCTGACCTGCACTTTCGTCCTTCCCTCCGGAGTTATCCACAGGCCGCCACGGAATCGGCGTCCGCGGGTACGGTTTTTTCCGGGGCCACCGCCGACGGCGCGGGCCCGCTTCGCTCCACTCACTCCACGGGGGAGATCCGTCATGTCCGTGAACACCGTCGCCCGCCTGCACTCCACATCACTCGCGCCCGGTCGCGCGGCACGCGAACTGAGCCTGAAACGCGCTGAGTTCGACCTCGGCGTACACCTCGGGCGCATCAGGACGACACCCGACGAAGGGGGAGGGGGCCGTCGGGTGCCCCGCGCCGAGATCGACCGCCTGCGCGCGGAACCCGGCTTTCCCGAGACTCTCCGGCAACGGGTGCACGCCGTGGGCACCGGCGAGGGCGCGGCGATCCTGGAAGTGCCGCCCACCCGGTTCACCCGTCTCGCACGGGTCGGACTGGTGGTGCCGGTCAGGTTCTACCTCAACCGGTACCGGGCTGTCGTATGGCTGTATCTCGCCGAAGAACTGCGGCAGTTCGCGGCCGACCGGACGAACGCCTTTCTGCTCACGGGGCGGACGCCCGAGGTGCTGCGCAGCCAGCTGGCCGCAGGCGTCGACCTGCGGCCCCGGAACTGGCGGGGACGCCATCTGGGCTTCCTGCTCCGGCAGACCGACGACCCCTGGCAGCGCGCCGGAACGCTGGCGGCCTTCCTCGGCCCGCCGCACGTCGCGGAGATCGTGGACGACTCCTACGAGCGCGCGCACCTGAACAGGTTCCGGCCCGCGCCGCCGGCGCACGGAGCCCCGGGCTCGCCGGCCGCCCAGCTCATCGAGAAGATCATGACCGCGCAGGACCGCGACGAGATCGACTGGCTGAGCGCCGACCTGGCGAACACCCTGGCCGAAGCCCGCGCGGCACAGCCCGCGCCGCACCCCTTCCCGAAGCCCGTCCGGCGCCGCCCGTCACCGCGATACGCCCGACCGGACGCACCGGACGCACCGGATGTCTACGACCAGCCGGACGCATCCGACGAGCCGAACCCGTCGGCACGCGGCCTGTTCGGCTGGCTGCGCCGCCGCGGCGGCTGAGGCCCGGCCTACAGCGCCCGGAAGAGACCTTCCTGGACGACGGACACCAGCAGCCGCCCCTCCAGGTCGTAGATGCGGCCCCGGGCCAGCCCACGTCCACCCGTGGCGATCGGCGACTCCTGGTCGTACAGGAACCACTCGTCCGCGCGGAACGGCCGATGGAACCACATCGCGTGGTCCAGCGACGCCATGTCGAAGTTCCGCGGACCCCACAACGGCTCCACCGGGAGGCGGACCGCGTCGAGCAGCGTCATGTCGCTGGCGTAGGTGAGCGCGCAGGTGTGGACGAGCGGGTCGTCGCCGAGCGGCCCGACCGCACGCATCCACACGGCGCTGCGCGGCTCGGCCCCCTTGACGTCGTCGGCGCTCCAGCGCAGCCGGTCCGCGTACCGGATGTCGAAGGGCTGACGGCGTGCCATCCGCTCCAACTGCTCCGGCAGCTCACCCAGATGCGTCCGGACCTCGTCCGTGACGGTCGGCAGCGACTCCGGGTCCGGCACCTCGCGCGCCGGCGGCAGCTGGTGCTCGAAGGGACCTTCCTCAGGCCGATGAAAGGAGGCGGTGAGATTGAAGATCGTCCGCCCTTGCTGCACCGCGGTGACCCGGCGGGTCGTGAACGACCGGCCGTCGCGCACCCGTTCCACCTGGTACACGATGGGGACGCCAGGCCGGCCCGGACGCAGGAAGTACGCGTGCAGCGAGTGCACGGGCCGGTCGCCCTCGGTGGTCCGGCCGGCCGCGACCAGCGCCTGGCCGGCCACCTGGCCGCCGAAGACCCGTTGGAGGGACTCGTGCGGGCTGCGGCCCCGGAAGATGTTGACCTCGATCTGCTCCAGGTCCAGCAGGTCGACGAGCCTCTCGGCCGGATTCGTCATCGGTGTGCTTCTCCTGTGCCCTTTGCTGTGCCTGGTCCGGTTCCCGCGGCGGTGGCCGCCGCTGCGCTCACAACTGGCCGACGGACGTGACGCGGACGACCGCGCGGCCCTCCGCGTCGGAGGCCGTGAGGTCGACCTCCGCGCTGATGCCCCAGTCGTGGTCGTCGTTCGGGTCGTCGAAGATCTGACGGACGCGCCACAGCGCGTTCTGCGGCTCCTCCTCGATGACGAGCAGTTTGGGACCCCGCGCGTCGGGGCCGGTGCCGAGGTCGTCGTACTCGTCCCAGTACTTGTCCATCGCCTCGCCCCAGGCGTCGGCGTCCCAGCCGGCGTCCGCGTCCAGCTCGCCCAGTTCGGCGACGTGATCGAGGGCGGCGAGCTCGACACGGCGGAACATCGCGTTGCGGACCAGGACCCGGAAGGCGCGCGCGTTCGCGGTGACCGGCTTGACCTCGTCGGCCTTCTCCTGCGCCTCCTCGGCCGTCATCTCCGCCGGGTTGGCGAGCTGCTCCCACTCGTCCAACAGGCTCGAGTCCACCTGGCGCACCATCTCGCCCAGCCACGCGATCAGGTCCTGCAAATCCTCGGACTTCAGATCGTCCGGGACGGTGTGGTCGAGGGCCTTGAAGGCGCCGGCCAGGTACCGCAGGACGATGCCCTCGGTGCGCGCCAGCTCGTAGTGGGAGACCAGCTCGGTGAACGACATCGCCCGCTCGTACATGTCACGGATGACGGACTTCGGCGACAGCGGATGGTCGCCCACCCACGGGTGACTCCTGCGGTAGGTGTCGTACGCGTGGAAGAGCAGTTCCTCCAGCGGCTTCGGGTACGAGACGTCCTGCAGGCGCTCCATGCGCTCCTCGTACTCGACGCCGTCCGCCTTCATCGCGGCCACCGCCTCACCGCGCGCCTTGTTCTGCTGGGCGGCCAGGATCTGGCGAGGGTCGTCCAGCGTGGACTCCACGACGGAGACCATGTCGAGGGCGTAGGAGGGCGACTCGGGGTCCAGCAGCTCGAAGGCCGCCAGCGCGAAGGTGGACAGCGGCTGGTTCAGCGCGAAGTCCTGCTGCAGATCCACGGTGAGACGGACGATACGGCCGGAGGCGTCCGGCTCGTCGAGCTTCTCCACGACGCCGCCGTCCAGCAACGACCGGTAGATCGCGATGGCGCGCCGGATGTGCCGCAGTTGCTGCTTGCGCGGCTCGTGGTTGTCCTCCAGCAGATGCCGCATCGCCGCGAAGGCGTTCCCGGGGCGGGCGATCACGGACAGCAGCATCGTGTGCGTCACCCGGAAGCGCGACGTCAGCGGTTCCGGGTCGGACTCGATGAGCTTGTCGAAGGTGCTCTCCGTCCAGCCCACGAATCCTTCCGGCGCCTTCTTGCGCACCACCTTGCGGCGCTTCTTCGGGTCGTCGCCGGCCTTGCTGAGCGCCTTCTCGTTCTCGATGACGTGCTCGGGCGCCTGCGCCACCACCAGCCCCGCCGTGTCGAACCCGGCCCGGCCGGCCCGGCCCGCGATCTGGTGGAACTCACGGGCCCGCAGAGTGCGCACCCGGTTCCCGTCGTACTTGGTCAGGGCGGTGAACAGCACCGTGCGGATGGGCACGTTGACGCCGACGCCGAGCGTGTCGGTACCGCAGATGACCTTCAGCAGACCGGCCTGCGCGAGCTTCTCCACCAGGCGCCGGTACTTCGGCAGCATGCCGGCGTGGTGCACGCCGATGCCGTGCCGCACGTAACGCGAGAGGTTCTGGCCGAACTTGGTGGTGAAGCGGAAGTTGCCGATGAGATCGGCGATCCGTTCCTTCTCCTCACGCGAGCACATGTTGATGCTCATCAGCGCCTGCGCCCGCTCCACTGCCTGTGCCTGGGTGAAGTGCACGATGTACACGGGCGCCTGCCGGGTGTCCAGCAGGTCGGTGAGGGTCTCTGTCATCGGCGTGTAGCGGTACTCGTAGGACAGCGGCACGGGCCGGGTCGCCGAGCGGACCACCGCCGTGGGGCGGCCGGTGCGCCGGTTGAGGTCCTTCTCGAAGAAGGACACGTCGCCCAGGGTCGCCGACATGAGCACGAACTGCGCCTGCGGCAGTTCCAGGATGGGGATCTGCCAGGCCCAGCCGCGGTCGCCCTCGGCGTAGAAGTGGAACTCGTCCATGACGACCTGGCCGACGTCCGCCTGCTTGCCGTCGCGCAGCGCGATCGAGGCGAGCACCTCGGCGGTGCAGCAGATGACCGGGGCGTCGGAGTTCACGGACGCGTCGCCGGTCAGCATGCCGACGTTCTCCGTGCCGAAGATCTTGCACAGCTCGAAGAACTTCTCCGACACGAGGGCCTTGATCGGAGCCGTGTAGAAGGTGACCTCGTCACGGGCGAGGGCCGCGAAGTGCGCCGCCGCGGCGATCATGCTCTTGCCGGAGCCGGTGGGCGTCGAGACGATCACGTTCGCCCCGGAGACCACCTCGATCAGCGCCTCCTCCTGGTGGGGGTAGAGCGCCAGACCGCGCTCCTGCGCCCAGGACTCGAAGGCGTCGTACAGGGCGTCGGGATCTGCGGTCGGCGGCAGCTGATCGATGAGGGTCACGACCCCATCTTGCCTGCCCCCGGTCCGCAGAGGGGAATCGGCTCCCGACCCCAAGATCATGGCAGCTACGCTGTGTCGCCGACGGAGCGTCATCGCACCCGGTCAACTGGACAGCGGTACACGAGGGATAGGGCGGGCAAGGGCCATGATGGGACCAGCACACTCACTGTCGGGCGCCGCCGCCTGGCTCGGCGTCGGTGCGGCCGCGGCCGCGGCCGGGCACACGATGCCCTGGCCCGTCCTGCTCGCCGGTGCGCTGATCTGCGCCGGCGCCGCGCTCGCGCCGGATCTCGACCACAAGGCCGCCACCATCTCCCGGTCCTTCGGTCCCGTCTCGCGCTGGCTGTGCGAGATCGTCGACAAGCTCTCCTACGCCGTCTACAAGTCCACGCGGAAGCAGGGCGACCCGCGTCGCTCCGGCGGGCACCGCACGCTCACGCACACCTGGCTGTGGGCGGTCATGATCGGCGCGGGCGCCTCGGCGCTGGCGATCACCGGTGGCCGCTGGGCGGTGCTGGGGCTCCTCTTCGTGCACATGGTGCTGGCCATCGAGGGCCTGCTGTGGCGGGCCGCCCGGGGGTCCAGCAGCGACGTCCTGGTGTGGCTGCTCGCAGCGACCAGCGCGTGGATCCTGGCCGGCGTGCTGGACAAGCCCGGAAACGGCGCGGACTGGCTGTTCGACCAGCCCGGCCAGGAGTACCTGTGGCTGGGGCTGCCCATCGTGCTCGGCGCGCTGGTCCACGACATCGGCGACGCCTTGACCGTCTCGGGCTGTCCGGTGCTGTGGCCCATCCCGATCGGGCGCAAGCGTTGGTACCCGATCGGGCCGCCCAAGGCGATGCGGTTCCGGGCGGGCAGCTGGATCGAGCTGAAGGTGCTGATGCCCGTGTTCATGGTGCTCGGGGGAGTGGGCGGGGCTGCTGCCCTGAACTACATCTGATCCGCGGCTCCGCCGTGACGGACGGTCGGGGCACGCGCCGGGGAGCCGGCGCCGGCGCAGGCTCCGTCCGCTCAGGTCATCTCGCCGCCGTCGCCGTAACGTCGCTCGAAGCGTGCGACGCGCCCCTCGGTGTCCACGGTGCGCGACTTGCCGGTGTAGAAGGGGTGGCTCTCCGAGGAGATCTCCACGTCCACCACCGGGTAGGTCTCGCCGTCGTCCCATTCGATCGTCTGCTCGCTGGTCGCGGTGGACCGGGTCAGGAAGGCGTAGCCGGCGGTGCGGTCGCGGAAGACGACCGGGTGGTAGTCGGGCTGCTGGTCCTGCTGCATGAGCACTCCTCGTGCGATGGCGATGGGCGGGGGTCAGCCGGACAGGGCGTCCTCGTCGACGATGTGCATCGCGGCCTCCTCCGCCGACGCGGCCGCCCCGTCGATGCCCACGTCCGTGGCGACCAGCGCGCTCTCCTCGTCCTCGTGGGCTCCCTCGTCGGGTGCCACGAGCCGGCCGGAGCGTGCTGCTCCGACCTCGTTGTCGAGGAGTTCCCCGTCAGTGCCGTCGCAGTCGCCCAACCCGTCACCGTCGGGTACGCCGAGGTCGGGGCGCTCCTCCGCCAGCCGCTGGTCCAGGGTCTCCCCCCGGTGGCGCTCCGCGGCGGTCACCCCGGCGTGCTCCACGGCCCAGGGCCGGTCCGGAGGGGACCAGCCGCGGTCGAGCGGGTCGTCGACACCGTCGTCCTCCAGGGTGTCCTCCGCGTCGAGCAGCCCCGCGTCGTCCTGGATGTCGGACGAGTCGGGCTGGTAGACGTCGTCTCCCCATCCGTCGGCGCTGGTCACGGCTACCTCCAGGGGGTGACGGGCCCGTTCTCACCGCGGTCGGCGACGGGCTGCCGCCGCACGGGGCACCGGCCGGTCTCGTCGTGTCTTTCCGGATGGATCCCGACGGTCGCCCGCACGGGTGCCGGTATCCAGCGTTCCACCCCTGATCGGTTCCCCGCAACGCCAGAGCGCTCACCGAGCCGCCGTCGCCGCGGCGACTCCCCGCGGGCGGCGGGCCCGCGACCGGCGAGCGCCGGTGCGGGACCCCGCGTCGTCAGCGAGGACGGAACCGGTGGCGCTGCCCGCCCCGGCAGCACGGGCCGGTCCCCTTACCGCGACCGCGGTCCGGCAGGCGCGGCGGGCGGCTCCTCAGCCGTGCCACGAACGCCACAGGGCCGCGTAGGCCCCGTCCGCTGCGACCAGCTCCGTATGGCTGCCGAGCTCGCTGATCCGGCCGTTCTCGACGACGGCGATGACGTCGGCGTCGTGGGCGGTGTGCAGCCGGTGGGCGATGGCGACCACGGTGCGGCCCTCGAGGACACGGGCCAGGGACCGCTCGAGGTGGCGTGCGGCGCGGGGGTCGAGCAGCGAGGTCGCCTCGTCCAGGACGAGCGTGTGCGGATCGGCCAGCACCAGCCGGGCCAGTGCGATCTGCTGGGCCTGCGCCGGAGTGAGCAGCGCGCCGCCGGAGCCGACCTCGGTGTCGAGACCGTCGTCCAGGGCCCGCGCCCAGCCGTCCGCGTCCACGGCGCCCAGGGCCGCCCACAGTTCGGCGTCCTCGGCGCCGGTGCGGGCGAGCCGGAGGTTGTCGCGCAGGGAGCCGACGAAGACGTGGTGCTCCTGGTTGACGAGCGCCACGTGCGAGCGGACGCGTTCGGCGGTCATCTGCGACAGCTCGGCGCCGCCCAGGGTGATCCGGCCGTCGCGGGGCGCGTAGATCCCGGCGAGCAGCCGGCCCAAGGTGGACTTCCCCGCGCCGGACGGGCCGACCAGGGCCAGCCGGGTGCCGGGGGAGACCTCGAGGGACACCTTGCGCAGCACGTCGACGCCCTCCCGGTAGCCGAAGTGGACCTGGTCCGCGAGCACGTCGCGCCCGTCCGGCGCCACCCCGGTGTCCCCGGCGTCCGGCTCGATGTCGCGCACCCCGACGAGGCGCGCCAGCGACACCTGGGCCACCTGGAGCTCGTCGTACCAGCGCAGGATGAGGTTCACGGGGTCGACGAGCATCTGCGCCAGCAGCGCGCCCGTCGTGAGCTGACCGACGTCGATCCAGCCCTGCAGCACGAACGCCCCGCCGAGCATGAGGACCGAGCCGAGCACGGTGACGTGCACCATGTTGATCACCGGGAAGAGCACGGACCGCAGCCACAGCGTGTAGCGCTCCCATGCCGTCCACTGCTTGATGCGCTGCTCCGAAAGAGCGATGCGGCGCTCGCCGAGGCGGTGTGCCTCGACCGTCCTGCCCGCGTCCACGGTCTCGGCGAGGGCGGCGGCCACCGACGCGTAGCCGGCGGCCTCGGAGCGGTAGCCGGCGGGCGCCCGCTTGTAGTACCAGCGGCATCCCACCACCAGCAGCGGCACCGCGATCAGCACCGCCGGCGCCAGCGGCGGCGAGGTGACCACGAGCCCGCCGAGCAGCAGCAGGGCCCACATCACACCGATCGTCAGCTGGGGCACGGCCTCCCGCATCGCGTTGGCCAGCCGGTCGATGTCCGTGGTGATGCGGGACAGCAGGTCGCCCGTGCCGGCTCGCTCCAGCACGCCCGGCGGCAGCCGGACCGACCGGACGAGGAAGTCCTCGCGCAGGTCGGCCAGCATCCGTTCGCCGAGCATCGCGCCGCGCAGCCGCACCTGGCGGACGAAGGCGGCCTGGACGGCCAGGGCGAGCACGAACAGGGTTGCGGTGAGCCCGAGGTGCAGTTCTCGTGCTCCCTCCGACAGCCGCTCCACCGTGTCGCCGAGCAGCCAGGGGCCCACCATGGAGTCGACCGTGGCGATCGTGTTGACGAGCAGGAGGAGCAGGAAGGCGCGCCGGTGCCGGCGCAAGAGTTCGGCCACGTAAGCGCGCACGGTCGCGGGCGCCCCGACGGGCAGGGTGTTCGCCGTCGTCGGTGCTGCCGGGTCGTAGGCGGGCGGCGCCACGCCGATCATGCCGTCTCCTCGATCTCTTCCAGCCGGTCGCATGCGAGCTCGTCGGCTTCCAGGTCCTTCAACACATCGTTCAGGGAGGACTTCTCCGTCTTCGGAGCTCCGTCCGCCAGGGAATCGGGGCCCGTTCCCCCGGCGGCCTCCTCGTCGGTCTCCCGGGTCACCACGGCCCGGTACCGGGGCTCGGAGTGCAACAGCTCCCGGTGCGCTCCGCTCGCGACGGCTTCGCCCTCGTGCACGAGCACGACCCGGTCGGCGCGGTCCAGCAGCAGCGGAGAGGAGGTGAACACGACGGTCGTGCGTCCCTCGCGCAGGTCGCGCATGCTCTCCGCGATCCGGGCCTCGGTGTGCGAGTCGACGGCGGAGGTCGGCTCGTCCAGGACGAGGACCTCGGGGTCCGTGTACAACGACCGGGCGAGGGCGAGGCGTTGGCGCTGCCCGCCGGACAGGGACCGGCCGCGTTCGGTGATGCGGGCGTCCATCGGGTCGTCGGCGTCGAGCGAGCCCTGGACCAGTGCGTCGAGGACGTCGCCGCACTGGGCCGCGGCCAGTGCGGCCCGCGCGTCGACCGCGCCGGAGGCGGGCACGTCGAGCAGGTCGCGCAGCGCGCCGGACAGCAGCACGGGGTCCTTGTCCTGGACGAGGACGACCGAACGCGCGCAGTCCAGCGGCAGTTCGTCCAGCGGCACGCCGCCGAGGAGGACCGACGGGCCGTTCTCCGGGGGATGCCCGCCGAGACGTTCTGCCAGTCGTCCGGCCGCGTCCGGGTCGCCGCACACCACCGCGGTCAGCTGTGAGGCCGGGGCGAGGAGCCCGGTGACGGGGTCGTACAGGTCGCCCGCGGGGGCCTCGGCCGGACGCGATCCGCCGGTGTTCCCGGTCCGCTCCAGGGACAGCACGCGCGCCGCCCGGGTCGCGGACGGACGGGAGAAGGAGTACGCCATCGCGATCTCCTCGAAGTGCCTGAGCGGGTAGGTCAGGACCATCACGGAGCTGTAGACCGTGACGAGTTCGCCGACGGAGATGCGGCCCTCCCGGGCCAGGTCGACGCCGTGGACGACGACCGCGATCAACAGCAGGCCCGGCATCAGCACCTGGATGGCGCTGATCAGCGACCACATGCGCGCACTGCGCACGGCCGCGTGCCGGACCTCCTGCGAGGCGCTGCGGTAGCGGTCGAGGAACAGTTCCTCGCCGCCGATGCCGCGCAGCACGCGCAGGCCGGCCACGGTGTCCGAGGCGAGTTCGGTGGCTCGTCCGGCCTTCTCGCGCTGGAAGTCCGCCCGCTGAGTCGCCTTGGGCAGCAGGGGCAGGACGGCCAGGGCCAGAGCGGGCAGGCCCACGGCGACCACGATGCCGAGCGCCGGCTGGTAGACGACGAGGCCGACGCAGACCAGCAGCACCGTGATCGCCGCGGCGGTGAAGCGGGACACGGCCTCCACGAACCAGCCGATCTTCTCGACGTCGCCCGTGGAGACCGCCACGACCTCCCCGGCGGCGACGCGCCGGGTCAGCGCGGAGCCGAGGTGTGAGGCCTTGTGGGCGAGCAACTGCTGGACCCGTGCGGCGGCCGTGATCCAGTTGGTGACGGCGGCGCGGTGCAGGAAGGTGTCGCCGATCGCGGTGGCGGCGCCGCACAGGGCCATCACCCCGCCGGTGAGGGCCAGTCGGGTTCCGGAGCGGTCGACCACGGCCTCGATGGCGAAGCCGACGCAGAACGGCTGCGCGGAGACGGCGACGAAGTGCAGCAGGCCCCAGAGCAGGGCCTTGAGCTGGCCGCCCAGCTGGTTGCGGCCGAGCCACCACAGGAAGCGGGGGCCCGATCGTACGTCCGGCACGCCCGGGTCGGGATACGGAAGGTCTTGGATCTGCATGACGTCCCAGTGGCTCGAGTCAGAGGGGGAGATGAGGGCGGAGGCGGGGGAGGAGGGGGCAACCGGCAAGGCGACGGACGGGTTTGCGGGAAGCGGCAGCAAACCGTGCAAGGTTGACGGCGCGGGGTGGTCGGATTCAACCGGTTTTCCGCGACGGCGACAGAATCCGGCAGCCGTCCGATGGGGTCATGATGTCCGTAAGCCTCCCCGAAAGTCTGGAAAGCGATGCGAGCATGGCCCGATGCGACTTGGTGAAGTGCGGCGCACGGGAGCCGCCTTGGCGGTCTGCGCTCTCCTGCTCGCGGCGTCGGCCGCCTGCGGCGAACCGACCGGCGCCGTGCGGTTCGGCGGGAACGGGGGCGACGGGAGCGGCGGCGGTGGCGGCGGTGGCGGTGACGTGCCGCCGAAGGCGACGGCCGCGCCCCGGATCCCCGGCGTCGGCGACCGGTTGCAGCGGCGGATTCCCGCGGGCGCGCGTCAGGTCGTGGCGGTCTACGGCGACGGGAGGGACTCCGCCGACTCCACCGTCGTCCTCTACGCCGAGCATGGCCCGAACTGGGTGCGCGTCAGAAGCTGGCCGGGGCACAACGGCAAGAAGGGGTGGGCCCTCGGGCACCGGGCCGGCGACAACCGCAGTCCGGTCGGCGTGTTCACCCTCACCGACGCGGGCGGCGTCCTGGTCGACCCGGGGAGCAGGCTTCCGTACACGCGGTCCGCCTCATTCGCGGCGCCGCGATGGTGGGCGCGCTCGCACTGGCACGACTTCGACTACGTCATCGCCATCGACTACAACCGCGTCAAGGGCTCCCCGCCCGACGATCCGAGGCGGCCCGAGGGCGAGGAGAGGGGCGGCGGCATCTGGCTGCACATGGACCACGGGAGCGGCACGTCGGCCTGCGTCAGCCTGCCGAAGGCCGGCATGGAGTACCTGTTGCGCACGCTCGACCCGGATCGGCATCCCGTGGTGGTCATGGGGGACAGGGTCACGTTGAAGGCGTAGCGCCTCTGGCGCAGAAGCGGCCGTACGGCTCCATGAGCTGCCGCGACGGCCGACCGGCGGCGCGGGGAGGGGGTGCTGACGGGGGATCACCCGGGCCTCTGGTCGGGCTTCGTGCGAGGCGTCAGGGGTGACGGGATTTACAGATTGGCAACACGGGGGTCTTGTGCGCTGTCGGCATGGCCTCCAAAGTGAGCGCTACGGAATTCACTTTCCGTATCGCAGAAGTCCCCGTTCCTGCTTCTGTGTCGTCGCGCCCCCTAGGAGTGCCTGTGCCGCCGTCCGTCCCGTCCCCGTCGCGACGCGTCGCTCGCATACTGCGTACCTCGCTCTTCGCGCAGGTCGCCTGCGCGCTCGTGCTCGGCGTCGCCGTCGGAAAACTCTGGCCCGACGTGGCCATGGACCTGCAGCCGCTCGGCGACGGTTTCACACGGCTGATCAAGACGATCATCTCGCCCCTGGTGTTCTGCGTGGTCGTCGTCGGCATCGCCAAGGCCGGCGACCTGAAGGCGTTCGGCCGGATCGGGCTCAAGGCGCTGATCTGGTTCGAGGTCGCGAGCACGGTCGCCCTGCTGATCGGGCTGCTGGCCGCCAACGTCGTCCGGCCCGGCGTGGGCATGAACGTCGACCCGGCCACGCTCGACGCCTCGGCGGTGGACGCCAAGACGGGCGGCGGCTCGCTGCCCACGACCACCGAGTTCGTCCTGCACTCGCTGCCCACCAGCTTCGTCGGCGCGTTCGCGGAGAACTCACTGCTCCAAGTGCTCATCCTGGCCTGTCTGGTGGGCGCCGCGCTGCTGCACCTCGGTCACACCAAGGTGCCCCAGGTGCTGCCGGCCGTCGAGCAGGCGCAGGAGATCATCTTCGCGATCGTCGGCTTCGTCATGCGGCTCGCGCCGATCGCCGTCTTCGGCGCGATGGCCGTCCTGATCGGCAACTACGGCCTCGGCGTGATCGAGACCTACGGCAAGCTGATCATCCTGTGCTACGCGGCCGCGGCCCTGTTCGTCGTGCTGCTGGCGGTCGCCCTGCGTCTGGTCACCGGGCTGAGCCTGTGGAAGTTCCTGCGCTACATCCGCGAGGAACTGCTGCTCGCGCTCGGCACGGCCTCCACCGAGTCCGTGATGCCGCGCGTGATGCAGAAGCTGCGCAGGGCGGGCGCCCGCGAGGACGCCGTGGGCCTGGTGCTGCCGACGGGGTACTCCTTCAACCTCGACGGTGCGTCGCTGTATCTGTCCATCGGCACGCTGTTCATCGCCCAGGCGGTCGGCGTGGACCTCAGCCTGAGTCAGCAGATCACCGTGGTCCTGGTTCTGATGCTCACCAGCAAGGGCATGGCCGGCATTCCCGGGTCGGCCTTCCTCGCCCTGTCCGCGACCGCCTCCTCGCTGGGGGCCATCCCGGCCGGCGCCGTGGCCCTGTTGCTGGGCGTCGACCGCATCATGGACTCGATGCGCGTCGTCACCAACCTCCTCGGCAACTGTGTGGCCGTCTTCGCGGTCTCCCGCTGGGAGGGCGCGCTGGACGTGGAGCGGGCGAAGAAGGTCCTGGACGGCGAGGTCGCCGCCGAAGCCCAGGAGGAACCGGGGGAGCCCGAGACGCCGGAAGGCGCGGCGAGCCCGGCAGGTCCGGTGAGTCCGTCGCTCGCCGTGAGCCCGGAGGCGGCCGAAGTCCCGGTCGTGGTCGTCCCTCCGCGGCTCGGCAAGGAAGCCGCCGCCGAGAACAGCTGACGCACGGCTACGGCGGCTCCGCCACGGGCCGCGTCCGCCTCCCCGGCACATGCCGGGGGCGCGGGCGCGGCCCGTTCGCGCGTCGTTCAGCAGGTCTGACCCGGGGTCCTTCCCGCGCGGTGCGCGCCGTGTTCCGGCTCGGCCGGGTCGCCCACGCCCACCAGGGCGTCCAGCAGTCCGCTCAGGACCTGGCGCTCGAGGTCCGTCAGCGGATCCAGGATCTCCTCCGCGGCGGACCTCTTCGCGCCCTGCAGCTCGCGCAGGGCCGTACGGCCGTCGTCGGTGAGCTCGATCCTGATGACCCGTCGGTTGGTGGGGTCGGGCGCCCGCCGTACTTTGCCGCTCGCCTCCAGTCCGTCGACCAGTGTGGTGACGGCCCGGGGCACCACCTCCAGCCGTGCGGCGAGGTCCGCCATGCGCGGCGGCGCGTCGCAGTGCGCCAGCGTGCGCAGCAACCGGGACTGGGCCGGGGTCACGCCGAGCCCGCTCTGCTGGAGATGGCGCTTCTGGATGCGGTGCACCCGACGCGTCAGCCGCAGCAGCTGCTCGGCGAGCAGGCCGTCGGAATCGGGGGTGGTCATGGGGGAACAATATCAGGATGCGGTTCATTGTGAGTATAGGTAACAATGAGCTATGCTCCGTCAGTCGTCATCCTCTCACCCTCCGTAGGAGCCATGCCCCGCGATCACATCGACTGGACCCCTTCGTCCGACGCCGCGCCCGATCAGCCCCGGCAGGTGCGCCGCATTCTCCGACTCTTCAAGCCCTACCGCGCCCGCCTCGCGGTGGTCGGCCTCCTGGTGGCAGCCTCGTCGCTGGTCGCCGTGGCCACCCCGTTCCTGCTGAAGGAGACGCTCGACGTCGCCATCCCCGAGGGGCGCACAGGGCTGCTGAGCCTGCTCGCCCTCGGCATGATCTTCAGCGCCCTGCTCAGCGGCGTCTTCGGCGTCCTGCAGACGCTGATCTCCACGACGGTGGGCCAGCGCGTCATGCACGACCTGCGCACCGCCGTCTACGGGCGCCTGCAGCGCATGTCCCTCGCCTTCTTCACGCGTACGCGCACCGGCGAGGTGCAGTCCCGCATCGCCAACGACATCGGCGGCATGCAGGCCACCGTCACCTCGACCGCCACGTCCCTGGTCTCCAACTTCACCAGCGTGGTCGCCACGATCATCGCCATGGTGGCGCTCGACTGGCGGTTGACGGTCGTCTCGCTGGTGCTGCTCCCGGTCTTCGTGTGGATCAGCCGCCGCGTCGGCAACGAACGCAAGAAGATCACCACCCAGCGTCAGAAGCAGATGGCCGCGATGGCCGCCACGGTCACCGAGTCGCTGTCGGTCAGCGGCATCCTGCTGGGCCGCACCATGGGCCGCGCCGACTCCCTCACCCGCTCCTTCGCAGCGGAGTCGGAGCAGCTCGTCGACCTCGAAGTGAGGTCGAACATGGCCGGTCGCTGGCGCATGGCCGTGATCGGAATCGTCATGTCCGCCATGCCGGCCGTCATCTACTGGACCGCGGGCATGACGCTCCAGATCGGCGGCCCCAACGTGTCGCTGGGCACCGTCGTCGCCTTCGTCTCGCTCCAGCAGGGTCTTTTCCGGCCCGCCGTCAGTCTGTTGTCGACGGGGGTGCAGATCCAGACCTCCCTGGCGCTCTTCCAGCGCATCTTCGAGTACCTCGACCTGCCGGTGGACATCACCGAGCGCGAGGAGCCGGTCCGTCTCGACCACGTCAAGGGCGAGATCCGCTTCGAGGACGTCACCTTCCGCTACGACGACAGGGGCGAGCCGATCCTCGACGGCGTCGACATCGCCGTCCCGGCCGGCGGAAGCCTCGCCGTCGTCGGTCCGACCGGCGCCGGCAAGTCCACGCTCGGCTGTCTGGCGCCGCGTCTGTACGACGTGACCGGAGGCCGGGTCACCCTCGACGGCGTCGACGTGCGCGACCTCGACTTCGACACGCTGGCCCGCGCGGTCGGCGTCGTCTCGCAGGAGACGTACCTCTTCCACGCCACGGTCGGCGACAACCTGCGCTTCGCCAAGCCGGACGCCACCGACGACGAGCTGTACGCGGCGGCGCGGGCGGCGCAGATCCACGACCACATCGCGGCACTGCCCGACGGGTACGACACGGTCGTCGGCGAGCGCGGTCACCGGTTCTCCGGCGGCGAGAAGCAGCGCCTGGCGATCGCCCGCACGATCCTGCGCGACCCGCCGGTGCTGATCCTCGACGAGGCGACCAGCGCTCTGGACACCCGGACGGAGGGCGCGGTCCAGGAGGCCATCGACGCTCTCTCGGCCAACCGCACCACCATCACCATCGCCCACCGCCTGTCCACCGTCCGGGACGCCGACCAGATCGTCGTCCTCGACGCGGGTCGGGTGGCGGAACGAGGCACGCACGAGGAGCTGTCGAGGCAGGACGGCCGGTATGCGGCCCTGTTGCGAAGAGATGCCCGGCTTGAGCCGACAAAATGAAAATATGCCCGGTGATGCGAGGTTTGTGATGTTATGGGAGTTAGCGTGCCCTCATGCAGATGAACACTCCGCCACGGAGCGCGATTCGACTGACGCGCCGGGGCCGTATCGTCCTCATCGCGACCGGAGCCGTCGTGGCGGGCACCGCCGTGGCGGTGCCGCTGCTGAGCATCCAGACGCCGCACATGAAGGCGGCCAAGGCGCCGCCGACCCTGGTCGTCCCCGAGGGATGGCGGGCGAGCCAGGTCTACGAGGCCGTGGACAAGGCGCTCGCCCTGGCGCCCGGCACCACCGGCAGGGCGCTGCCGGCGGCAGGTCTGAAGCTCCCGAACGAGGCCGCGGGCAACCCTGAGGGCTACCTCTTCCCGGCGACGTATCCGTTGGACAGGAAGTCGACGCCGCAGTCGCTGCTCACGTACATGGTCGACACCGCCAACAAGAGGTTCGGTGGAGCGCCCGTCGCGGCCGGCGCCCAGCGCAACGCCCTGAACGTGTATCAGGCGGTCACCGTCGCGAGCCTCGTCCAGGCCGAGGCCGCCACCAAGGCGGACATGGGCAAGGTGGCCCGGGTCGTGTACAACCGCCTCGAGCGCGGGATGCCGTTGCAGCTGGACTCGACAGTCAACTACGCGCTGAACCGCTCCACCCTGAAGACGACCGTGAGCGACACCCGCATCGAGAGCCCCTACAACTCGTACCAGCGCATGGGTCTGCCGCCGACGCCGATCGACAACCCCGGCGAGGAGGCGATGCGTGCGGCGGTCAGCCCGACCCCGGGCGACTGGCTGTACTTCGTCACGGTCAGGCCCGGCGACACGCGCTTCACGTCGAGCTTCGCCGAGCACCAGCGCAACGTCGCCGAGTTCAACCGCAGCCAGCAGAGCCTCCCGGCGACCCCGCAGAAGAGCCCTGCGAAGACACCGGGGAGCGCTTCGGCGGCGGCGCCGGCGGGATGAGCTGACCGGAGCCACTGCGGGGCGACCGGGCAGACCGTCAGGCGGCGACCGGGCGAGTCGTCAGGCGGCGACCGGACGGACCGTCAGGCGGCGACCGGCTCCCGCGCCAGCAGTCGCCGGATGTCCCGTACGGCGGCGCGCCCGGCACGGTTGGCGCCGACGGTGCTGGCCGACGGCCCGTAGCCGACCAGGTGGACGCGGGGGTCGGAGACCGAGCGCGTGCCCTCGACGCGGATCCCGCCGCCCGGCTCCCGCAGCCGCAGCGGCGCGAGATGGTCGACGGCCGCCCGGAAGCCGGTCGCCCAGAGGATCACGTCGGCGGCGACCGTACGGCCGTCGTCCCACGCCACTCCGTCCGGGGTGATCCGGTCGAACATGGGCAGCCGGTTCAGCACCCCGTCGGCCAGCCCCTGCCGGATCGCGTCGTTCAGCGGCAGTCCGGTCACCGAGACCACGCTCTTCGGCGGCAGTCCCTGCCGCACCCGCTCCTCCACGAGCGCGACGGCGGCACGGCCCGCGTCCTCGTCGAAGGGTCCCTCGCGGAAGACCGGCGGCCGCCGGGTCACCCACGTGGTGGCGGCGGCGTACGGCGCGATCTCCAGCAGGTGCTGCGTGCCCGACGCGCCACCCCCCACCACGACCACCCGCTGTCCGGCGAAAGCCTCGGGGCCGGGATACCGCGCGGTGTGGAGCTGCCGTCCGCGGAAGGTCTCCTGACCCGGATAGCGCGGCCAGAAGGGCCGGTCCCAGGTGCCGGTCGCGTTGATCAGCGCCCGCGTGGACCACGCGCCGTCGGAGGTCTCCACCAGCAGGCGCCCGTCGACGCCTTCCCGCACGGCCCTCACGTCGACGGGCCGCCGCACGCGCAGGTCGAAGGCGCGCTCATAGGCGTCGAAGTACTCGGCGACCACCTCGGAGGACGGCCGGGAGGGATCCGCGCCCGTCAGCTCCATGCCCGGCAGTGCGTGCATTCCGTGCACCTTGCCGAAGGTCAGCGACGGCCACCGGAACTGCCAGGCGCCGCCCGGCGCCGGGGCGTGGTCCAGCACCACGAAGTCGCGCTCCGGCTCGAAACCGCTGCGCCGCAGGTGGTAGGCCCCGGCCAGACCGGCCTGGCCCGCCCCGATGACGACCACCTCGACCTCACGCATATTGTTCACGCTTCTACCAACGGCGCGACCCGCGTGGATCTTCCCGGAGCGCCGGCGGCCCCCGTCAAGGCGCGTGAGCATCCGGCCCGTGCGTCAGGATGGAGGGCATGTCAGACGCGTTCACCACCCGAGTCCTCCATGTGTCCTCCGGCTCCCGAGAGAAGGTCGTCGACCTCACCGGTGACTGCGAGGCGTTCCTGCGCGAGGCGGCCCACGGCCGCGACGGCCTGCTGAACGTCTTCGTGCCGCACGCCACCGCCGGCATCGCGATCATGGAGACGGGCGCCGGCAGCGACGACGACCTGCTGGCTGCCCTGCACACGCTTCTGCCGGCCGACGACCGCTGGCAGCACCGGCACGGAAGCCCCGGCCACGGCCGCGACCACGTGCTGCCGGCCCTGGTCCCGCCCCATGCGACCCTGCCGGTCGTGGACGGGCGGCTGGAACTCGGGACCTGGCAGTCCGTGTGCCTCGTGGACACGAACAGGGACAATGCGGAGCGGAAGGTGCGTCTCTCGTTTCTTGCGGGCTCCTGACTGCGACCTCGGTCTCCGGGCGACTCGTTTCTTCGTGCCGGAGCCCAGATCCAACCCTGAAGAACAAGCGCCTCGGGAGTGCGCCGGAACGGGGGACCCGGCGCGGTGGCGGACGGAGCCTGCACAACCCCTCCCTGCGGGCGCCACCTCTCCAAGATCACCCCGTGAATGTGCGAAGCTGGTTCTCCGATCACGAGGACGGTGCTTCTCCGTGTCACGGCGTCAGCCGGACGCACACCCCGTAAGCCCGATCCGTGCCGCGTCCGGTGACGTCCTGCCGTGGGAGCCGTTCCAGAACTGGGAGCGGTGAGCGCAGATGAGCCCGGGTTCCGCCGATGCCGCGCACCCCGAGCCGACCGGCGTCGGCAACGGGCCCGCCGTCTCCCGTCGGGAGTTCGACGCACTCTTCGAGGCGGTTCGCACGTGGGGTCGCTGGTCCCCGGCGGACCGCGGCGCCTGGAACCGGGTCACCGCGGACCGTGTGCGGCGGGCCGCAGCGTGCGTGCGGACCGGGACGGTCGTCCCGCTGGCGTTGCCGTGGAACACCCGCCCCGGCCCCGGCAACCGCAGACCTGCCCTGCATCACATGACCGACCTCGGTGACGTGGAGGCGCCGGAACCCTCCACCCACAAGGACTTCATCGCCGCCGACTACCACGGCAAGGGCATCACCCATCTCGACGCGCTCTGCCACATCGCCTATCGGGGGCAGCTCTACGACGGCCGCACGGCACGCGAGGTCGTCGATGCCGCAGGCGCCCGCTTCGGCGCGGTGTCGAGCCTCGGGGCCCTCGTCACGAGGGGAGTGCTCCTCGACCTGCCCGCCGTCCTCGGGATCCACTGGCTGGAGCCGGGGCGGGCGGTGCACGCCACGGACATCGTCGTCGCGGAGAAGGCGCTCGATGTGACGATCGGCGATGGCGACGCGGTACTGCTGCGCTCCGGACACGTCCGGCGTCGCGAGGAGCTCGGCGCCTGGGACCCCGACACGGCCAGCGCGGGCTTTCATGTGGACGCCATGCCGCTGCTGGCCGAGCGTGGCATCGCGCTGCTCGGCGGAGACGGCGACAGTGACGTACGGCCCTCGCCCGTGGACGGCGTGCACTCGCCGGTCCACGCCCTGGCTGTGGCCGCGATGGGGATGCCACTGCTGGACAACCTCGACCTGGAAGCGCTGTCCGCCGCGACCGCGACGGCGGGGCGCTACGACTTCCTGCTCGTCGTGGCGCCGCTGAACGTCCCGGGCGGGACGGGCTCGCCCGTCAACCCGGTCGCGGTCCTGTGACACCGATCCGCCGGTCACCGTGTGTGAGGGGCTTCGTGAACGGTGACTCGCGCCTCCGATGCCCGTATCCTCGTCTATATCGGGACATTCCGGAAAGACTGACTGTCGAAGGCGCGAGTGAGGCGGAGCGTGGTTCGGGCCGGCGAAGATCCGATACCGACGGGGCGTGCGCCAGGCGGCACGGGGCCCGCCGGTTTCCGTGAGCGGTTCCTGCAGGGTGAGCCGGTCGAGACGGGTGTGCGCACGTCGATCCTGGATTCCTGGCGGCGCTGCCGCACCCTGGGTCTGTCGCCGAACCAGTCCGACCTCCCCTTCCGGGACGACTTCGAACCGGACGGACGGATCGTCCACGCGGCCGTTCCGGTGCTCGACCGGCTGCAGGTCGTGTTCGCCGGCAGCGCGATGAACATCTCCGTCGCCGATGCGAGCGGGACGGTTCTCCTGCGCCGTTTCGGAGAAGCGTCGCTGGCCAGAGCTCTCCCGGCCATCCAGACAGTCCCCGGGTTCGTGTTCGTCGAGCAGGTCGCCGGCACCAACGGCATCGGTCTCGCCCTGGCCGAGCGCCGACCCATCCGGGTCTACGGCGCCGAGCACTTCGCCGAACGCTCCCAGGGCAGTGCCTGCCGCGCGCTTCCCCTCCGCGACCCGCTCAGCGGCCGCGTCGAGGGCGTCCTGTGCTTCGGCTATCCACGCAGCGCGGAGGACCCGGCGCTGGACACCGTGATACGCAAGGCGGCCAAGACCATCGAGGGGCGGCTGCTCGAGCAGAGTTCCGCGCGCGAGCGCGCCCTGCTGCGGGCGTACCTGGACAGCGGAGCCGAGGCCGCCGCAGGCTTTCGGCACCGCGTCGGGGTGCGGGAACTGGCCGTGGAGATGAGCCCCCGCGACCGGGCGATCCTCATGGAGAAGGCCGCCGAGCTCATCGCCCGCGCGCAGCGGGCCTGTGTCGACGTGCCCCTGCCCGACGGCCGTCGGGTCACGCTCGTGAGCCGGCCGATGACGAGTGCCTCCGGGGTGGAGGGCTTCGCCGTCGAGGCCGTTCTCCCCGGTCCCTCACCGCGCGAGCCCCTCGTCTTCCCGCATCAGGTCCACGAGCAGCTGGGTCTCCCTGCCGAGCTTGCCGCCGCCACCTCCCTCACGTTCTCCGGGGCCGTTCCCGACGCGGCGCCCCGGCAGCTCCACGTCACCCCGCCGTCGGAGTATCTACCCGGCATGGAGCCCGGCCCTGTCGTCGTGGGCGTCGAGCGCGTCACGGCCGGCGACGGCACGGCGGACGAGCACTCCGACTCCCCGCCCCCCGGGAGAGGGCTCATGATGGTGGGGGAGCCGCACGTGGGGAGCTACGCCCTGGCCGCGCGCCGCCGCCTGGAACTGCTGTCCGAGGCCGGCGTCCGCATCGGAACCACCCTGGATGTGCGCGGTACCGCCCGGGAGCTCGCCGAGTCGGCGGTGCCGCAACTGGCCGACTTCGTCACCATCGACCTGCCCGAGGCCGTGCTCCGCGGCGAGGAGTCCGCCGATCCCCGCGGTGACCTACGCCGTACGGTGGTCCACGGCATCCACGACGACTGTCCCTTCCACCCGGTCGGCAAACAGGTCGACTACGGTCCGACGATGCCGCAGTCGCGGTGTCTGACGAGCGGCCAGGCAGTGCTGGAACCGGACCTGAAGGCTGCCGCGGGCTGGTTCGCGCAGGACCCCGAGCACTCCGCACAGCTGTTGAGCCACGTCCACTCCCTCGTCGCGGTGCCCCTGGTCGCCCGCGGCGTAGTCCTGGGCGTGGCCGGCTTCTACCGTGCGCAGGACTCGCCGCCGTTCGGGGACGACGACCGGTCGCTGGCCCAGGAACTGGGCGCCCGTGCCGCACTGTCCATCGACAACGCCCGGCGCTACACGCGCGAACGCACCATGGTCCTGGCCCTGCAGCGCAGCCTGCTCCCGCACGGTGTGCCGGACCAGGACGCCGTCGAGGTCGCCCATCGCTACCTGCCCGCCGAATCCGACGTCGGTGGGGACTGGTACGACGTCATACCCCTGTCCGGCAGCCGCATCGGGCTCTTCGTCGGCGACGTCGTCGGTCACGGCATGCTCTCCGCAGCCACCATGGGGCGGCTGCGCACGGCCGCCCGCAGTTTCGCCGAACTGGACTTCCCCCCGGACGAGGTCCTCACCCATCTCGACAAACTCGTGGGACGCCTGGACCGGGAGGACCCCGGCGCCGTGGACGCAGGCATCATCGGCGCGACCTGTCTCTACGCCGTCTACGACCCGACCACACAGCAGTGCACCATGGCCCGCGCCGGCCATCCCCCGCCCGCTCTGGTCCGCCCCGACGGCACCGTGTGGTACCCCGACCTGCCCGCCGGACCCCCGCTCGGCCTCGGCGGTCTGCCGTTCGAAGCCGCCGAGATCGAACTCCCTGAGAACAGCCAGCTGGTTCTCTACACCGACGGGCTCATCGAGGACCGCCACCGCGACGTCGACGTGGTCCTCGATCAGCTGCGCGCCACCCTGGCCCAAGCCAACGGCACGCCCGACGAGACCTGCGAGGCGGTACTCGACACCGTGGCCCCCGCCCACCCCTGCGACGACATCGCCCTGCTCGTCGCCCGCACCCACGCCCTGGCCCCCCAGCGGATCGCCACCTGGGAACTGCCCGCGGATCCGGCCCAGGTCAGCGAGGTCCGCGCCGCCGCCACCCGGCAACTGGCCGACTGGGGACTCGACGAGGCCGCGTTCGCCGCCGAACTCGTGCTCAGTGAACTGGTCACGAACGCCATCCGCCACGGCGCGGGGCCCATCCGGGTACGGCTGCTCCACGACCGCACCCTGATCTGCGAGGTCTCCGACACCAGCAACACCGCCCCACATCTGCGCCGAGCGGCCAGCACCGACGAGGGTGGCCGCGGCCTGTTCCTCGTCGCGCAGCTGACGCAGAGCTGGGGCACGCGATACACCCAGCAGGGCAAGGTCATCTGGGCCGAATGCGGGCTCCAGGGAGCCTGAGGCGCCGACCCGGCGATTCGCTGCTCCGTTGGGGTCACAGACAGCGGTCAGATGTCAATAAATATGCGACATGTACCGCTAATGTCACTGATGCCCATCGGGAAGAACCCGTCAGGTCCAACCCCGGAGAGGTCCGTGCACGAGGCCCACGACACCTCTGCGCATGCGGTCCCGCCCTTCGGGGCGGAACCTCTGGTCCGTGTCCGCGGACTCGCCAAGCGGTTCGGGGGGACCCTCGCGCTCGCAGGGGTCGACCTCGATGTCCACGCCGGCAGCGTCCTCGCCCTCCTCGGTCCCAACGGAGCCGGGAAGTCCACGCTCATCAAGGTGCTCGCCGGCGTCCACCACGCCGACTCGGGGCAGGTCACCGTGGCCGGGCACCCGCTCGGGAGCCACGCCGCTTCCCGGCACATGTCCTTCATCCATCAGGATCTCGGCCTGGTGGAGTGGATGACGGCAGCCGAGAACATCGCTCTGAGCACCGGGTATCCGCGCCGCTGCGGACTGATCTCCTGGCGCCTCACCCGAGAACACTGCACCGAGGCCCTACGGGTCGTCGCCGGACATCTCGACCCCGACGCGCCGATCGCCCGCCTTGCCCCGGCCGAGCGTTCGCTTGTCGCCGTCGCACGAGCTCTGGCGGCACGGGCGGGACTCATCGTCCTCGACGAGCCGACCGCCCGCCTGCCCGCCGCGGACTGCACACGGCTGTTCCGCGTGCTGCACACCCTGCGCGACCGGGGGCACGGCATCCTCTACGTCAGCCATCGCCTGGACGAGGTGTACGAGGTCGCCGACGCCTTCGCCGTGCTGCGCGACGGGCGCCTGGTCAGCCACGGCTCTTTGGCGGACCACGGCCCCAGCCGCCTGGTGCGCGACATCACCGGCGAGGAGCCGACCGACCACCGCCCCTTCACCGCCCCGGGCGGCGGCCCGGCCCTCCTGACCCTGGACGGGGTGCGCACCCCCGACGCGGGACCGGTCGGTCTGGAGCTCAGGCGGGGGGAAGTCCTCGGCCTGGTCGGTCTCACGGGCGCCGGACACATGGACCTCGCCCGAGCCCTCGCGGGCGCCCGGCCCCTCCTCGGCGGCCGGGCCCTTCTCGGCGGTCGCCCGTACCGTCCCCGCACGGTCGCGGACGCGGTCGGACGGGGTGTCGCCCTCGTACCCGGTGACAGACAGCGGGAGGGGTGCCTCGCCGAGCTGACCGTACGGGAGAACCTCCTGGCCAACCCCCGGGCGGGAGGCCTGTCGGCGCTGCGCTGGATCAGCCCCCGCCGCGAACGCGCCGAGGCCGGCGCCCTGATCGAACGGTTCTCGGTGCGTCCCCACGACAGCGAGGCCGCCATCGCCACCCTGTCCGGGGGGAACCAGCAGAAGGTCATGATCGGCCGGTGGCTGAGGCTGGGCCTGCGCCTGCTGATCCTGGAGGAGCCGACGGCGAGCGTGGACATCGGCGCCAAAGGCGCGATCCACCGCCTGCTCGACGAGGCGCTGGCCGCCGGTCTCGCGGTCCTCCTCATCTCCAGCGACTTCGAGGAGGTCGCGAGCGTGTGTCGGCGTGCCCTGGTCTTCGTCCGCGGATCCGTGACGACCGAGTTGACCGGCCCGGCCCTCACGGTCACCGAGCTCACGCGGGCGGCTTCGGCCCTGCCCTCCTCCGGAACCGCGGCGAATCCGTGAACGGCTCCCCCTCTCCGGCTGCGCCCCCGCCACGGCCGCGTCGCTCGGGCCCACCGAGGCGACTCGCCCGACTGCGCGACCGCAGCGGGCAACTCGTCGGCGCCTATGGCCTCCTGGCGCTCACCGCCCTGCTCTTCCTGGCCTTCTCCCTCGCCCTGCCGCGTACGTTTCCCACCGGGGACACCGTCGACTCGATCCTGTCCAACCAGTCGATCCCGGCCGTCCTCGCACTCGCCGCGATGGTCCCCGTCGTGACCGGCGCGTTCGACCTCTCCATCGGCTACGGCCTCGGCCTGGCGCACGTCATGGTGATGCAGCTCGTCGTGGGCGACGGGTGGCCCTGGCCGCTCGCCTGCCTCACGGTGATCGCCGGAGGGGGTGTCGTGGGAGTCCTCAACGGTGTCGTCGTCGAGTTCGGACGGATCGACTCGTTCATCGCCACGCTCGGCACCGGCAGCATGATGTACGCGGTGACCGGCTGGGTCACCGGCGGCGGCCGGATCGTCCCCGGCCCGCAAGGCCTGCCACCCGCCTTCACGGACGTCTACGACTCGAAGTTCCTCGGCCTGCCGGTTCCCGCCTTCTACGTGCTCGCGCTCACGATCGCCCTCTGGCTGGTTCTGGAGCGGCTACCGCTCGGCAGGTACCTGTACGTCGTCGGGGCGAACCCGCGCGCCGCCGACCTGGTCGGCATTCCGACCCGCAAGTACACCGTCTACGCCTTCGCCGCGTCGGGCCTGATCGTCGGCTTCGCCGGAAGTCTGCTCGCGGCTCAGCAGCAGATCGGCAATCCCAGCGTCGGCCTCGACTACCTGCTGCCCGCGTTCGTCGGCGCCCTCCTCGGCTCCACCGCCATCAAACCCGGCCGCCCCAACGCCCTGGGCACGCTCGTCGCCGTGGCCGTCCTCGCCGTCGGCCTCACCGGCATCGCCCAGATGGGCGGCGACTTCTGGACGGTCCCGTTGTTCTACGGCGGCACCCTGCTCCTCGCCGTCGGACTGGCCGGCTACTCCGCTCGGCGCCGGCTGCGCACCGGCGCGGTCGTCGCCCGCGACTCGCCCGCCGCGACACAGGACGACGGCACGCCGGGCAGCTCTCCATGACCCACGCCGCGGGCATCGCCAGAGGGCCCGGGCGGCATCCTCCGCAAGGAGCTTCCGTGCACCGCAACCGCAACACCCCCACGGTCCGCAACGCGCGGTCCACTGCCACCGCCCTCGCGGTCGCGGTCTTCGTGCTGGCCGGCTGTGAACGCGGCTCGTCGAGCGGCCCGGCGCACTCCACCTCGGGTCCGAGCGGTTGCCCCGCGGCCCAGGCCAGGGCCCAGGCCGCCGTGAGCCGGGCGGAGCGGACCGACGTCCCCTGGAACGGACCGACCAGCGGCCCCACGGCGGTGGCCGACAAGACCATCGTCTACGTCGCCCAGACCATGACCAATCCCGGAGTCGCGGGAGTTGCGGACAGCGTGCGGGAAGCCGCGCGCGTCATCGGCTGGCACGTCCGGGTGATCGACGGTGGCGGCACCCCCGCCGGCATCCAGGCGGCGATGAGCGAGGCCGTGGACGTCAGACCCTCGGGCATCGTCATCGGGGGCTTCGACCCGGGCTCGACCTCGCAGCAGGTGGCGCGTGCGAACGCGGCAGGCATCCCGCTCGTCGGCTGGCACGCGGTCGCTTCCCCCGGCCCCAGCCGGCGCCCCAGGCTCTTCACCAACGTGACCACCAGAGTCGAGGACGTGGCCAGAGCCAGTGCGCAGTGGGTCATCTCAAGCTCCGACGGCACAGCCGGGACCGTGGTCTTCACCGACGCCTCGATCCCCTTCGCCAAGTACAAGTCCGACCTGATCAGGAAGGAGCTGGCGACCTGCGCGGGGGTGAAGCTGCTGGCGTACGAGAACATCCCGATCCCGGATGCCAGCAGCCGCACGCCCCGGGAGATCTCCTCACTGCTCTCCCGCTTCCAGGGCAGATGGACCCACTCCGTCGCCATCAACGACCTGTACTTCGCCGATGCCGCCCCGGCGTTCCGCGCGGCCGGCAAGAAGGGTTCCGGCCCGCCCTTCAACATCGGCGCCGGCGACGGCGACCCCTCCGCCTTCCAGCGCATCGACAGCGAGCAGTACCAGGCGGCCACCGTGCCCGAGCCGCTGTCCCTGCAGGGCTGGCAGATCGTCGACGAGTTCAACCGCGCCTTCTCCGGCCGGCCGGCCAGCGGTTATGTGGCCCCCGTCCACATCAGCACGGCCGACAACAGCCACGGCGCCACGACCTGGGATCCGACGGGATACCAGGCCGCGTACCGGAAGATCTGGGGCACGTGACGGTGGCGGCGGGGACTGGTCAACGTGGCGGGGCGTACTCGGTGAGCAGGAGCGCGATGTCGTCCGCCCTGTCGGGGGAAGCGTGGCAGGCATCCCGCAGCAGCCCGTCGGCCAGATCGTCCAGGCCGCCCCTGCCAAGCCTGGCCAGCGCCCCCCGAAGCCACTCGACGTCGGAACCGATGTCCGACTCGCGCCTCTCGATCAACCCGTCCGTATAGAGGGCCAGGACCGACCCTGGAGCGAGACGCCGCTCCGACTCCGGAAAGTCCGCTGTCGCGTCGATGCCGAGCAGTGGGCCGCCGGGCACATCCAGGATCTTGGTGTGCCCGTCGGGCAGGCGCAGCAGGGGCGGGAGATGGCCCGCGCGGACGATGCGCGCGATCCCCGAACGGAGATGGAGCCGGGCGTAGCAGCAGCTGGCGAGGAGCGCCGGGTCGAGGTCCATGTGGAGCCGGTTGGCGCCCGCGACCACGTCGCTCGGTCGGTGGCCGGCGGCGACGAAGGCCCGCATGGCGCTGCGCAGTTGGCCCATGGCGGCCGCGGCGGGGACATTGTGCCCCTCGACGTCCCCGACGATCAGTGCGACCTCGTCGCCGGTGGGGATGACGTCGTACCAGTCGCCGCCGATGTCCATCCCCCGGGTGCCCGGAAGATAGCGCCCGGTGACGTGCAGCCCCGGCAGGGTGGGCAGGCGGTGCGGCAGCAGCGCGTCCTGCAGGCCGCGAGCGAGGGCGAATTTGGCGTCGTAGAGTCTGGCGCGTTCCAGGGCCTGGCCGATCAGGCCGCCCAGCGCGGTGAGGACTCCGCGCTCCTCGTCGGGGAACCGGCGGACGTCGTCGAAGCCGAGCATGCAGGCACCGACCGGGTGGTTCGAGGCGATCAGCGGCAGGAACGCCCAGGAGTTGGTGGGACCCGCCATGAGCCCGGGGTAGCTCTCGCGGAGCTGCTCCCGGGACTCGACGAACAGCGGGACCCCGGAGGTCAGCGCATCCGTCACGGGCAGCCGGGCGTGCAGCGGGGTGCCTTCGAACGGGGCGAGAAAGTGTTTCGAGCAGCCGCGCTGAGCGAGCAGGTGCAGGCGCCGGTCCTCCACCACGGCGATCGCCAGCTTCTGGCCGCCGAAAGCCGGCAGCAACTGTTCGGCGACGGCATCGAACACCTCGTCCGCGGTGGCCGCCTCGGTGAGGGCGCTGCCCAGCGTGAGCACCCGGTAGAGGGAACCCACACGGGGAGCCGCGGGCGGAGGCGCCAAGGAGACGGGCGGCTCCTCCTCGGTGACTGGTGTACCGGGTCCGGAACCGGCCGGTACGGGCCGGCGCACTCGTGAGGCCCATCCCGTCATGCCCTGAGCGCCCGGGTGGAGGGAGAAGACCAGCCACTCGTCCGGCGGGCGGCGGACCAGGAAGGAGACCGGTTGCTGGGAGACGGCGGCGGCCCGGTAGCGGTCCTCGTACACGGGATCGGCCAGCCAAGGCAGCACGTCCCAGGGGCGCCGGCCGAGCAGGTCGTCCTGGCGGACCCGCAGCAGATCCTCCAGGCTGTGGTTGGCATAGGCGAGGCGTCCGTCGGGAGCGAGCGCGAAGAAGCCGTCCGCGAGCCGCTCGATCGCCGCCAAGGCGGCCATGCCGCTCCCGGCGTCGAGCACGGCGCCGACCAGGCGGCGAGAGGACTCCGAGTCGTCGGGGCTCTCCGGCACCCGGCCCCACAGCTCGACGACGCGGCGCCCACCATGGCCGTCCAGGATGCGCAGGCGGTGCGCAAGTAGGTGTCCCTCCTCGACAGCGGCACGGGCGGCGGACCGAAAACCGGGCAGATCCGTCGGCTCGATGCAGGCCGCCAGCGTGGCCGCCCGACCGTCGAACGCGCGGGGCGCAATCCCGAAGATCGCGCACAGCTCGTCGTCGGCGGTGAGGGCTCCGATGTCGAGGTTCCAGTCGAACAGGCCCACCCGGATCGCGGGGGCGGACGGCAGCGGGACCAGTATCGGAGCCGTCCGCTCGTCGTACTCACCGAGTGTGCCGCCGGCCCGCAGTCCGGCGAGGGCGGTGCCCAGCCGATCGGCGGCGGAGCACAGCTGTCCGCGCTGCGCCCTCGACAGTCCTGTCCCGTCCGGCCGGGGCGTCCACACCACGGCGATGGCGCCGAAAGTCCGCTCGCCCGCCCGTACGGGGACCGATGCAGAGCCGAACGGGTAGGGCAGGGCGATCGCGAGCTGGGGGAAGCGCCGCATCGTCTCCTCCGCGTCGGCCAGATGGATCATGCGCCCGGAGCGGCACGCCTCCGCCACCGGCATCCGGCTGTTGACCGGGATCCGACGCCACCCGCTGAGCAGGGAGGGCGGTGTCCCGCAGGATGCGGCCACGACGAGCGAGCGATGGTCGCCGGAGAGCAGGAACACGCTTCCGGTATGTGCTCCGGTGACCTCCACGGCATGGATCACGGCCTTGACCAACGCGTCGTCACGTTCGGGCGCTTCGCCGACACCCGCGGCGCCGAGCGGGTGCGAGCTTGATGCCATGTCGTTGGCCGACACGCTGCCCTCGATCATCCATGGAGTGCTTTTCCCATTTTAGGGTCATTCGCACCTCTCTGTGGAGGGACGCAGGGCCGCTATGGGGGAGCAGATTCCGACACGGCCAACCGGCCGGACGGAGCGGGAGCGAGCCCGTTTGTTCCTCACCGCCCTGCGCCTGCCGGGTGGTGCGCCGAGGGAGGGCCTGACCGTGCCGGAAGATCTGAAAGCGCAGGTCAGAGCCCATTGTCTCAGCAATCGACGATGCTCTCCGCGAGCCCGCCATGCCGTCTCCTTGTGCTTGACGATCACACGGACGGGCTCATGGGCGCAGCGGCGACCCGTGCGGATCCACCGCCGCGGCGCCCATGGAGGCCCGGGCTCCTGGAGGCCGCCTGCGGCCCTTGCTGTCCAGGCGGTCTTGGCGATCCCTGCGGTCCGTGCGGTGTCTGCGGTCCGTGCGGCCAATGGGGCGTGAGCGGCGCACGCGGTGAATAGGTAGTGCGTTTGTGCACTCCGTGGTAGTCTGGACCTAGTTGCAGTTGTGGTTCCCGAATCTTCAAGTGCCTCTACGGCCGTAGCCGTGGGGCGTTTTTTGTATCTCCGGTGCTCATCCGGACGGGGTTCATTTGTGGCAACACAAGAGGTTCGCATGGTGTGAACCTCTGGGCACTGCCCCGAAGGAGATGTGACATGGCTACTGGCACCGTCAAGTGGTTCAACTCGGAAAAGGGCTTCGGCTTCATCGAGCAGGACGGCGGCGGCCCCGACGTCTTCGCCCACTACTCGAACATCGCCTCCTCCGGCTTCCGTGAGCTCCAGGAAGGCCAGAAGGTGAACTTCGACGTCACGCAGGGCCAGAAGGGCCCGCAGGCGGAGAACATCACCCCCGCCTGATGCCGAAGCGCGCGCGATAACCGCGACAGCTGGGGTCCCACCGTTCGGTGGGGCCCCAGCTTGCTGCTTTCTGCATTCCGTTGGAATGCTTTCATTCTTGTATTCGGCTCGTACTTGCAATTCATCCGGCTCACGTCTGTCGGGAATTCCTCGATGCGTGCCCTCGAGGAAGGTTCCCCGTGAGCCGTTCAGCTCGCACGAACGACCGTTTCCGGCCGCAGGGCCGGGGGCGCACCGGCGCCGCTCAGGGCGGCGGCGGACGTCGACCCGCCGCGCAGCAGGGGGAGTTCGCACCGCCGGACACCGTCACCCCGGCGCTTCCCGCCGTCACGGCCTTCGGTGAGCTGGACCTGCCCGCCGCGTTGCTGACCACGCTCACCGATCTCGGTGTGCGCGAGCCGTTCCCGATCCAGGCCGCCACCCTGCCGAACTCCCTCGCGGGGCGTGACGTCCTCGGCCGAGGACGGACCGGATCGGGCAAGACGCTCGCCTTCGGCCTGGCGCTTCTGGTGCGCACGGCGGGTCGACGGGCCGAGGCGCGCAAGCCGCTGGCCCTGATCCTCGTCCCCACGCGCGAACTGGCCCAGCAGGTCACGGACGCGCTCACCCCGTACGCACGAGTGCTGAAGCTGCGACTCGCCACGGTGGTCGGCGGCATGTCGATCGGCCGGCAGGCCGGCGCCCTGCGCGCCGGGGCCGAGGTCGTCGTCGCGACGCCGGGCCGCCTCGCCGACCTCGTCGAGCGCAAGGACTGCCGCCTGGACGGGGTGAAGATCACCGTTCTCGACGAGGCCGACCAGATGGCCGACATGGGCTTCATGCCCCAGGTCACCGAACTCCTCGACCAGGTACGGCCCGACGGCCAGCGCATGCTGTTCTCGGCCACCCTGGACCGCAACATCGACCTCCTGGTCCGTCAGTACCTCCATGACCCGGTCGTGCACTCGGTCGACCCCTCGGCGGGCGCGGTCACCACGATGGAGCACCACCTCCTGCAGGTGCACGGCGCCGACAAGTACGCCGCCGCCACCGAGATCGCCGCGCGTGACGGACGCGTGCTGATGTTCCTGGACACCAAGCACGCGGTGGACCAGTTCACCAGGCACCTGCTCGGGAGCGGAGTGAAGGCCGCGGCACTGCACGGCGGCAAGTCCCAGCCCCAGCGCACCCGCACCCTGACCCAGTTCAAGACCGGTCATGTGACGGTGCTGGTCGCCACCAACGTCGCGGCCCGGGGCATTCACATCGACGACCTCGACCTGGTCGTCAACGTGGACCCGCCCGCCGACCACAAGGACTACCTGCACCGCGGCGGACGTACGGCCCGCGCAGGCGAGTCGGGCAGCGTGGTCACGCTGGTGCTGCCCAACCAGCGCCGGGACATGGCCCGTCTCATGTCCGACGCGGGCATCAGGCCGCAGATCACGCAGGTCCGTTCCGGTGAGGCCGAGTTGAGCCGCATCACCGGCGCCCAGGCTCCCTCCGGCGTGCCGCTTCCCGGCAGCGGATCGGCCACCGAGCGTCCGAAGCGCGGCGGGGCCCCGTTCCGCGGCATGGGCGCCCGTCCCGGGAGGGCGGGCGGAGACTCCCGCAGGTCCGCCGAGGCACGCCAGATCGCCGAGGCCCGCAAGGCGGCCCGGATCCGCCGCGGCGCATAGTCCGGACAGATCGCACAGATCGCACAGGCCGTGCAGCCCGCGTGGCCCGGACAGACCGGTGCGGATCCGTCCCGGTCTCATCCGGTTCTTCGCCGACGCGGGGGGTCCGGTCGGCCCGCCGTTCACCACGACGGGCCGACCCGGGGTCGTCAGCGGCGCGGACGCTCCAGGGTGAGGAGCAGGCCCTCGACCGCACCGGGGCCGATGCGACCCTTGACGTCGGCTGAGGTGATCGCCTTCAGGGCCCAGCCGTCCTCGGCGTGCTTGTTGAGGACCTTCTCCAGCTTGTCGCTGTCCAGTGCGTCGCCGATCAGCGACTCCCGGAAGGTGACGACCTTGTACTCGAGTGCGTGCGGGTTGCTCATGTCGGGGGCCTTCCTGCGGATGGACTGGCTGCCGGAACGGGACCAGCCAACCACCGGTCGGCGTCACCGGCCACGGCGGGGTGCGACTGCCGTCCCGCCGGCCTGGCGGCGGGCGGCGACTGCGGGCCGGTGACTGCGGCCCGGTGACAAGGGCGGCGTCGGGCGCTGCGTTCTTGTGAGCACTCCCCGACGGGGCGCTTCCCGCCGCCCTACGGTCCGCCCATGAAGTCCACGACGTCGCTGAAGACCGCGAAGACGAGTCCCGGCAGAGGCAGGACATGGCGAGGCGCCGCACTGGCGGCGCTGCTGACCGCCGGGGCCCTCACCGGAGCCGCCCCCGACGCGGAGGGAGCCGGCACGCGCACCGAGACGCCCGTGGCGTCGACGCACCCGGCCGACGGGGCGACCGAGTCGACGGTGCGGGTGAAGGCGCCGTTGCCGACGTCGTTCGGCAGTCGTCCGGCGGCGTGCGACTGGCTGTCGCGGCGCAGCGCACCACGCCCTGTCGGGGCAGCACCTCGCGGCCCATCAGCCCGAGCGCGCGCGTCGCCCAGTGCAGCGAGTGCGCGGCCTCGGCGACGGGGACCGTCGGGCCGATCGCCGCCGGGCGCCCCTGCAGGCCGAGGACGAAGGACCGGCCGCCGAACCGGCCCGCGCCCTCCGGGTCCGGCGCCAGCACCCGCGGCGGCCGTGACTCCGTGTCCGCCAGCGCGCCCGGCGCGCTGGCG
>NZ_JBEPBI010000075.1:0-35901 GCF_040299045.1 Streptomyces sp. NPDC001027 | reverse complement strand
GCACCCCTCGGACCCGGTGACACCACCCCCCAGGTCATCCGATCGACAGGGGGCAACAGTCATGCCGGGCCCGGAGGCCAGCGGCCCTGTTGCAGGACCGCGAAAAACATAACGGGGGGAGAGGCGGATCTCTCGTGTCACGGGTACGCCGTCCTGGCCGGCGGCCGGGTCGATGTGCGGCTGACTCCGCGCAACCACGGTTTGGCGGACGTCGCCGACGCGACGGTGCGGCTGCGGTGGTCGGCGCCGCTGTCGGCGGGGGAGCAGCGGCTGCCGGCGGGACGCGCGCGGACGGGCCGGCAGGAGGCGGTGTGCCGGACGGGCGCGCCGGCCGCGGACGGGGCGGGCGAGCAGATCCTGGCGCGGGGGTGGCTGCGGGGGCGGCCGGCGGCGGTGACGCCGGCCGTCGACACGGTGTGGGGCGGCGGGGCGGTGGACCACAACCGCTCAGGCGACCGTCAGGCGGTGCTGGTGCTGGACACCGGGGACGCGTACTTCTTCTGACGAGCGTGGGACGGGCGCGTCGTACGATCTGCGGACGGCGCCGACGACGGCGCGGCGAAGGGGAGCGATGTCCCAGAACGTGCGGTCGCGGCTGCTGGACGACCTGTCCGTGGTCTCCCGTCGGTATGCGGCCGCGTACGCCCTGTTCAACCAGGCTCTCGCGGACCGGCTGGCGCTGCACCCCACGGATCTGCAGTGTCTGAACCTGCTGATGCTGGAGCGGGCGCCGGTGACGACGGGCCGGGTCGCGGAGCTGACGGGGCTGACCACCGGGTCGGCGACCCGGTTGGTGGACCGGCTGCAGAAGGCGGGATACGTCGTGCGCGAGCGGGACGCGGCCGACCGGCGGCGGGTGCTCGTGGCGACGGTGCCGGAGCGGATCGCGGAGTTCGGGCGGATGTGGGAGCGGCTGGGCGGCGACTGGATGCCGCTCTTCGACGATCTCGAGGACGCCGAGCTCGCGGTGATCGTGCGGCACATGCGGCGGACGGTGGAGTTCGGCGCGCAGCAGGTCGTGCGGTTGCGGGAAGGGCGGGTGTAGGGCGGGATGCAGGAGACGGAGACACGGCTGTCGGGGGCGGTGGCCGGCGGCCCGGCCGACGTCCCGGCGGGGCGTGGGCTGCCGCGGCACTGGCCGCTGCTGCTGCTGGGCGCCGCGGTGGTGCCGGGTGTGCTGCTGGTGGTCGTCGGGCGGTCGCTGGACGACCCGGCGGTGCAGGCCTGGCGGACGGTGTGTCTGGCCGTGACCGTGCAGGCGCTGCCGTTCCTGCTGTTGGGGACGGCGTTGTCGGGGGCGATCAACGCGTTCGTGCCGGCGCGTGTCTTCCAGCGGGTGCTGCCGAAGCGGCCCGCGCTGGCCGTGCCCGTGGCGGGGGCGGCGGGAGTGGTGCTGCCGGGGTGCGAGTGCGCGTCAGTGCCGGTGGCGAACAGCCTGATCGGGCGGGGGGTGACGCCGGCCGCGGCGTTCGCGTTCCTGCTGTCGGCGCCGGCGGTGAACCCGGTGGTGCTGACGGCGACGGCGGTGGCGTTCCCGGGCCGTCCGGAGATGGTCCTGGCGAGACTGGCGGCCTCGCTGGCGACGGCCGCCGCCATGGGCTGGCTGTGGCTCTGGCTGGGGCGTGAGGAGTGGCTGCGGCCGCGGACCGACCGGCCGGCCGGACATGTGCCGGGGCACAGCCGGTTCCAGGAGTTCCGGCGGGGTTTCCAGCACGACTTCCTGCACGCCGGCGGCTTTCTGGTGGTGGGGGCGATGGCGGCGGCGACGTTCAACGTGGCGGTGCCGCGTTCGGTGCTGGACGCGTTCGCGGGGTCGCCGTGGCTCTCGGTGCTGTTCCTGGCGGCGCTGGCGATCGTGCTGGCGGTCTGCAGCGAGGCCGACGCGTTCGTGGCGGCGTCGCTCAGCGGGTTCTCGCCGGTGGCGCGGTTGGCGTTCATGGTGGTGGGGCCGATGGTCGACCTGAAGCTGATCGCGTTGCAGGCGGGGACGTTCGGGCGGGCGTTCGCGGTGCGGTTCTCGGCGGCGACGGCGGTGGTCGCGGTGGTGTGCAGCGCGGTGATCGGAGGGGTGTTGCTGTGAGACGGTTCGCGCAGGCGGCGTTGCTGGTGCTCAGCGGTCTCGGGCTGTTGCACGCCGCGCTCTTCACCGACCTGTACCTCAACCTGGTGAAGCCGGGCATGCGGCCGCTGCTGATCGCGTCGGGAGCGGTGCTCGTGGCGCTGGGATCAGCGGCGGCGGCGGAGGCATGGGGACGCCGGGGGCCGGGCGGCGACCGGCATGGGGCCGAGCACGACGTGGACGACGCGCATGACGCGCACGGGCACGACCACTCCCGGGTGCCGAGGGTGGCGTGGCTGCTGTTCCTGCCGGTGCTCAGCCTGCTGTTCTACGCCCCGCCCGCGCTCGGCTCGTACACCGCCTCGCGTGAGCCGGCCAAGGCGGTGGCGGTGGAGGAGGACGGGTTCGACCCGCTGCCGGCGACCTCGCCGCTGCCGATCACGCTGACCGACTTCACCCAGCGGGTGCAGCAGGACCGGTCGCGGGCCGTCGGGAAGCGGACCGTGGTGATGACCGGGTTCGTCACGCCCGCCGCGGGCGGGAACGGCTGGTATCTGACCCGGATCATCGTCAGCTGCTGTGCGGCGGACGCCTCGTCGGTGAAGGTGCTGGTCCACGGGGCCGCCGCGCCGAAGGCGGACAGCTGGGTGAACGTCACCGGGACCTGGCATCCGGGCGGGACGCTGGGCACGGAGTCGGCGGCGGTCGCGCTGGACGCCACGAGCGTGGCGAAGGCGCCGAGGCCGTCCAACGCGTACATGGACGCGCTGCCGCTGACGTCCTGAACCGGGGCCTACGGCGTGCGGGCGGCGTGAGCGTAGGCGGCCGGGGGGAGGCCGACGGTGGCGGTGAAGTCACGGGCCAGGTGGGCCTGGTCGGCGTAGCCGAGGTCGGCGGCGAGGCCGGCCCAGTCGAGGTCCTGCCGGGTGCCGGCGGCTTCCATGGCCTCGTGCAGGCGGTAGCGGAGGATGGCCCACTTCGGGCTGACGCCGACGTAGGCGGCGAAGAGCCGTTGCAGGGCCCGTACCGAAAGGCCCGCGGCGCGGGCGAGGTCGGCGACGCGGCGCACCGTGCGGTCGTCGCGGATCCGGTCGACGAGGTCCATGGCCTGGTCGGCGCGCGGGTCGGGCTCGAGGTCGAGGGAGAGCAGGAAGGCGTCGAGGGCGGCGACCCGGCCGAGGTCGTCGGCGGGGCCGGTCACCGTCCGGGGGGTGTCGCCGCCGGCCCGGGGGAAGACGTCGTGGGCGGGCAGGACGCGGCCGGTCCAGTGGGCGACCGGTTCCGCGGGGGCGTAGGGGCGGAAGCCGCCGGGGCGGAACTTCACCCCGCAGACCCGTCCCCGGCCGGTGAGCTTCCTGGTGTAGAGGCCGCGGGCGACGCCGGTCAGCTCGCCGTAGGGCGGGCCGTCGGCCTCCTCCCACTGGAAGGTGAGGTTGACCGACGGGTGCGGCACGATGTGGGAGGCGTACGGCTCGGGCAGGTCCCAGTCGATCAGCCAGTACGTCTCGACGTGACGGCGCAGCGGCTCGGCGGGCCGGTGGCGGCGGAACCGCACGCGGGCCAGCAGCCCGGCCGGGTCGACGATCCCGCGGGTGTCGCGGCGGGGGGCGGCCATGGCGTGATCGTACGTCGCGTTTCTTCAAGACGGGCGGCGGCGGCCTCTCTACCGTCGAGGCATGGACATCGACGACAGCGGCAGGGACGACAGCGGCATCGGCGGCGGCGGCACCGGCGGCGAGGGCGGCCGGATCGGCGGCGGGATCGACGGCGGCGATGGGAGCGCGTACGGCATCGGCGAGCTGCTCGGGATGGCGCGCGAGCGGGCCGAGCCGGTGCTGCGGGGCATCCCGGACGAGGCGCTGACCGGCCCCACGCCCTGTGCGGAGTACGACGTGAAGGCCTTGGTCAACCATGTGTTCCAGGTGGTCGTCCAGTTCCAGCGGCTGGCGGCGAAGGAGACGTCGGAGTTCGGCGAGGCTCCCGACCGGGTGGGTGCGGGGCCGGACTGGCGCGCGCGGCTGACGGCGGAGACGGACCTGCTGGTGGCGGCCTGGTCCGCGCCGGGCGCCGAGGAGGGCACGACGGGGGCGATGGACATGCCCGCGCGGCTGGTCGGCTCGATGGCGCTGCTGGATCTGACGGTGCATGTGTGGGACCTGGCGCGGGCCACCGGCCAGGACTACCCGGAGGCCGACGAGCCGGTGGTGGCGGAGCTGGCGGGGGCGGTCGCCGTGCTGGAGCCGACGGCCCGGCGGATGGGGGTGTTCGGCGAGGCGGTGGCGGCTGCCGAGGACGCGTCGCCGTTCGAGCGGCTGCTGGCGCGGACCGGCCGTGACCCGCACTGGAAGGCGTGAAGCGAGAGGCAGTGACGGCCGGTACGGCTGTGGGGAATAGCCATGGGCGGGGCGTCGTTCTCCGGGTATAGTTGAAGCGTCAACAACCTGGAGGGTGAGCGACCATGCAGTTCGGGATCTTCAGCGTCGGCGATGTCACGCCGGACCCCACCACGGGCCGTACGCCGACCGAGCGTGAGCGGATCAAGGCCATGGTCGCGATCGCGCTGAAGGCCGAGGAGGTCGGCCTCGACGTCTTCGCGACCGGCGAACACCACAACCCGCCGTTCGTGCCCTCGTCCCCGACCACCATGCTCGGCTACATAGCCGCGCAGACGGAGAAGCTGATCCTCTCCACCTCCACCACCCTCATCACCACGAACGACCCGGTGAAGATCGCCGAGGACTTCGCGATGCTCCAGCACCTGGCCGACGGGCGCGTGGACCTGATGATGGGGCGCGGCAACACCGGCCCGGTCTACCCCTGGTTCGGGCAGGACATCCGCGAGGGCATCAACCTCGCCATCGAGAACTACGCCCTGCTGCGCCGGCTGTGGCGCGAGGACGTCGTCGACTGGGAGGGCACGTTCCGCACCGCCCTCCAGGGCTTCACCTCCACGCCGCGTCCGCTGGACGACGTGCCGCCGTTCGTCTGGCACGGCTCCATCCGCTCGCCCGAGATCGCCGAGCAGGCCGCGTTCTACGGCGACGGCTTCTTCCACAACAACATCTTCTGGCCGGCCGACCACACCCGGCGGATGGTCGAGCTCTACCGCGCCCGGTACGCGCACTACGGCCACGGCACGCCCGAGCAGGCCGTCGTCGGCCTGGGCGGCCAGGTGTTCATGCGGAAGAACTCGCAGGACGCGGTGCGCGAGTTCCGCCCGTACTTCGACAACGCGCCGGTCTACGGGCACGGGCCGTCCCTGGAGGACTTCACCGACCAGACCCCGCTGACCGTCGGCACGCCCGAGCAGGTCATCGAGAAGACGCTGAAGTTCCGCGAGTACGCGGGCGACTACCAGCGTCAGCTGTTCCTGCTGGACCACGCCGGGCTGCCGCTGAAGACCGTGCTGGAGCAGCTCGACCTGCTCGGCGAGGAGGTCGTGCCGGTGCTGCGCAAGGAGTTCGCCGTGGGCCGTCCGGCCGACGTGCCGGACGCGCCGACCCACGGGTCGCTGCTCGCGCGGAAGACGACCGAGGAGACCGACGGCGACAAGGACGCGAAGGAGGTCGTGGCATGAAGCTCGTCGTGCTCTCGGCGGGGCTGAGCGTCCCGTCGTCCACCCGGCTGCTGGCCGACCGGCTCGCCGGGGCGGTGGGGCGCCACGCGCCCGTCGACGTCGAGGTCGTGGAGCTGCGCGACCTGGCCGTCGAGATCGCCCACCACTTCACCAACGGCTTCCCCGGACGCCGGCTCGCGGCCGCCCTGGAGGCGGTGACGGCGGCGGACGGACTGATCGTCGTCACCCCGGTGTTCTCCGCGTCCTACAGCGGCCTGTTCAAGTCCTTCTTCGACGTGCTCGACCCGGACGCGCTGGCCGGCAAGCCGGTGCTCGTCGCCGCCACGGGCGGCTCCGCCCGCCACTCGCTGGTGCTGGAGCACGCCCTGCGGCCGCTCTTCTCCTACCTGCACGCCGTCGTCGTCCCGACCGCCGTCTACGCGGCCTCGGAGGACTGGGGCGCGCAGGGCCTGCCGGACCGGATCGAGCGCGCGGCGGGGGAGCTGTCCGCGCTGATGACGGGACTGTCGGCGCCCCCGTCCCCGTCGTCCCCGTCCCGCCCGGAAAAGGCCGACAAGGACGGAGGCGCGCTCACGGTGATCCCCTTCGCCGAACAGCTGGCGGCGCTGGCCGCACGGTGACAGACCGACCGGCCCGCTGAGCGCAAGATCGCGATGTTCGGCCCGTCCGGCGACCGAGGACGAGGCCGTTCAGGCCGAAGCGGGGTCCGGGGGCGGCGGCCCCCGGACACGCCCACCCGGACGGTGAGAGCCGAGTAAGAAGGGTGACTGTGGGACCGTCCCCCCGGCCCAACGGCCGAAGGCCTTGGCAGACTGGTCAGGTGCCTCCCACCGTGCTGCTCGCCGAAGACGACCGTGCCATCCGCAACGCCCTGGAACGCGCCCTGTCCCTGGAGGGCTACCGGGTCACCGCGGTCGCCGACGGGGTCGAGGCGCTGGCGCAGGCCCACAGGAACCCGCCGGACGTGCTCGTCCTCGACGTGATGATGCCCGGGATCGACGGACTCCAGGTGTGCCGGGTGCTGCGCGCCGAGGGCGACCGCACGCCCGTCCTGATGCTGACCGCGCTGGTGGAGACCGCCGACCGGATCGCCGGACTGGACGCGGGCGCCGACGACTACGTCGTCAAGCCGTTCGACGTCGAGGAGGTCTTCGCCCGGCTGCGGGCGCTGCTGCGCCGGACCAACGCCGACGCCGTCATGCCCGTCCCGGACGTCCCCAAGCCGACCCCCGAGCGGCATGTGGAGGCGGCCGGGCTGCGCATGGACCCGCAGGCGCGGCGGGCCTGGCGGGGCGCACGCGAGCTGGAGCTCACCCGCACCGAGTTCGAGCTGCTGGAACTGCTGGTGCGCAACGCCGGGATCGTCCTGGACCACTCCACGATCTACGACCGCATCTGGGGCTACGACTTCGGGCCCGGCTCCAAGAACCTCGCCGTCTACGTCGGCTACCTGCGCCGCAAGCTCGACCAGCCGGGCGCCCCGCAGCTGATCCACACCGTGCGCGGCGTGGGTTACGTGCTGCGCGAGGACTGAGGGGCGGGTCGGTGAGCCGTCAGCGCCTCGTGCTGCGCCGGCTGCTGCCCGCGTTCCTGTCCCGGCCGCGGCCGAAGCTGGTGTCGCTGCGCACCACCTTCGCGGTGTCCTTCGCCGCCGTGACCGCCGCGGTCACCGTCCTCGTCGGCGTCCTGTCCTACTCGGCGGCCGCCCGGCTGGTCCGCGTCGACCAGGAGTCCGTCTTCGACGAGGTCGTGCAGGACCTGCGGGACGAGGTGCGCGACCAGCGGATGGCGCCGGAGGACTTCTCCTCGGCCGAGCCCGGGCACGACATCGTGCGGCCGGCCCGCACCGACGTGCAGGTGCTCGGCCCGGACGGGAAGGTCGTGGACGCCGGCGCCCCCGGGCTGCCCGTGGTGGGCGCCGACCGCACGGTCGCGGGCGCCGCCGACGCGGGGCAGATGGCCGAGCACAAGGACGTCGACGTCGGCAGCGACGTCTACCGCATCGCGACCGTCTCGCTCGGCGGCGGGCGCGGCGCGGTCCAGGTGGCGCAGGAGTTCAGCGACACCGAGGACCTGCTGCGGGCGCTCCAGCAGCGCACGCTGATCCTGATGGCGGCGGTCGTGACGGCCGCGGGGCTGTTCGGCTGGTGGCTGGCCCGGCGCATCACCCACCGACTGGTGATCCTCACCACCGCCGCCGAGAGCGTCGCCCGCACCCGGCGGCTCGGCGTTCAGGTGCCCGTCACCGGCCACGACGAGGTGGGCCGGCTGGGCCGCGCCTTCGACCGCATGCTGGGCCGGCTCGCCCAGTCGGAGGAGGACCAGCGGCGGCTCGTCCAGGACGCGGGCCACGAACTGCGCACGCCGCTGACGTCGCTGCGCACCAACATCTCCCTGCTGCACCGCATGGACGAGCTGCCGCCGGACATCCGCGACGAGCTGGTGGCGGACCTCGGCCAGGAGGCCCGGGAGCTGACCGACCTGGTCAACGAGCTCGTCGACCTCGCGGCCGGCCAGTCCGACGCCGAGCCGCCGCGGGGGCTGGACCTCGCCGACCTCGCGGAGGAGGTGGCGTCCCTCGCCCGGCGCCGCACCGGACGGCAGATCCTGCTCCGGACCCGCGGCGACACCAGCTCCTACGGGCGGCCGGGCATGCTCCAGCGGGCGGTGTCGAACCTCGTGGAGAACGCCACCAAGTTCGACCGGGACGGCCGTGCGCCCGTCGAGATCGCCGTCACCGGACCAGCCCGGCCGGGCGTCGTCCGCGTCGAGGTCCTCGACCGCGGTCCCGGCATCGCCGAGGCCGATCTGACGCGCGTCTTCGACCGCTTCTACCGCGCCGCCGACGCCCGCTCCCTGCCCGGATCCGGTCTCGGTCTGTCCATCGTGCGCGAGGTGGCGCTGGCCCACGGCGGCGCGCCGTTCGCCGCAGGGCGCGCGGGCGGCGGCTCGGTGATCGGCTTCACCGTGGGCGGAGGCCTGCCGGAGGGACGGCGAGGGGCGGACGGAGCACCGGACGGTACGTGAGCGACCGCCGCCCCGGACCTCCGGGGCGGCGAGCCGCGGGCGACTGGGCCGGCACGTCTTCTCATGGAAATGCGCGGGATTCTGTGTATGCCTGGATTTGCCGGGAATGATACGGGTTGCGCATTCCGCGGGAGAGTGAGATGAGCGAGGCATCGGAGGCCGTCGGCGAGGCGCTCACCGCCCGGGTCACCGTCGACGAACAGGGCGCCGTCACCGGCTGGAACGCGGGCGCCGCACGACTGCTCGGCTACACGGCGGAGCAGGTCGTCGGCGGCCCGGCCACCGCCCTGCTCGCCCACCCCCCGGGTTCGGTCGGCGACGAAGCAGGTTCGGTCGGCGACGAGCCGGTTTCGGTCGGTGGATCGTCCTGGGCCGGACCGGTCGATGCCGGCTCGGCCGCCGTCGGCTCGGCCGACGGGATGGCGCCGCCCACCCGTCCGCCGCCGATGGGGCTGCCCCTCACCGATCAGCCGCCCGCCGGGGTGCCCCTCGCCGACCGGGCACGGTGGCACGGGGCGCTCCTCCTGCGGCACCGGGACGGCCGCCGCGTGGAGGCCAGGGTCGTCGCACATCACCGGAGCCGGGACGACGGCGTACGGGACTGGCTGCTGGTCTGCGCGGTCCCGGAATCACCGACCCGGCCCCGGGCCGACGAGGACGCGCTCATGCGGTGGGGGTTCCTCGAGTCCCCCTGCTGCGCGACCTCCGTCCACGACACGGACCTGCGCTTCCGCCGGTCCAACCGGGCAGCACAGCGCGCCCTCGGCCTGGACGAGCAGTATCTGCGCGGCCTGCGGATCACCGACGTCCTGCCCACGACGTCGGCGCGGGACGTCGAGCGGCTGATGCGGCGGACGCTGGAGACCGGCGAGCCGCGGCACGTGGAGAACGTCGCGCGGGCCCCCGGCGAGAGCCGGCAACACGCCTGGGCGGTCGATCTCTACCGGGTGCAGGACGGGGACGGCCGGGTCCTGGGCGTGGCGACCACCGGGCACGACATGACGGAACAGCACCGGGCCCGCCAGCGCCTCCAGCTGATCGCCGAGGCCAGCACCCGGATCGGCAGCACCCTCGACGTGACCCGGACCGCCCAGGAGCTGGCCGACGTGGCGGTCCCGGGCCTCGCGGACTTCGTCAGCGTCGACCTGCTGACCTCGTTCGAGGCGGGGCAGGAGGAGACCACGACCGGCGGATCCCTGCCGTTGCGCCGCGTCGCCCACCAGTCCGTGCTGCCGGGCGCCCCCGAGGCCGTCCTCCAGCCGGGCGACGTCGACGTGTACCCGGACAGCTCGCCGCCCGCCGAGAGCCTGCGCACCGGCCGGGCCGTCCGCCGCCAGGTGACCGAGGCCGCCGTCGCCGCCTGGGTCGCCGGGGACCCCGTGCGCACGGCCCGCGTCCGGGACTTCGGTCTGCACTCGGTGATCGCCGTCCCCCTGTCGGCGCGCGGCGTCGCGCTGGGCGTCGCCGTCCTCGTCCGGCACCGGCGTCCGGAGCCGTTCCAGCACGACGACGTGGTGCTGGCCGAGGAGCTGGCGGCCAAGGCGGCGGTCTGCATCGACAACGCCTGGCGCTACACCCGCGAGCGCAGAACGGCCGTCACCCTGCAGCGCAGCCTGCTGCCGCAGCGGCTGCCCGAGCAGTCCGCGATGGAGATCGCCTCCCGCTATCTGCCCGCCGACGCGCGGGCCGGGGTGGGCGGCGACTGGTTCGACGTGATCCCGCTGTCCGGCGCCCGCGTCGCCCTCGTCGTCGGCGACGTGGTGGGCCACGGCATCCACGCCTCGGCGACCATGGGCCGGCTGCGCACCGCCGTGCGCACCCTCGCCGACATCGACCTGCCCCCCGGCGAACTGCTCACCCACCTCGACGACCTGGTGGGCCGGCTGGCCACCGAGGCCGACGCACTCGGCGACGAGGGGACCGCGGGCGACGTCGGGGCGACGTGCCTGTACGCCGTGTACGACCCGGTGACGCGCCGCTGCACGCTGGCGAGGGCCGGGCATCCGCTGCCCGCCGTGGCGCGCCCGGACGGCACGGTGGAACTGCTGCCGCTTCCCGCGGGACCCCCGCTGGGTCTGGGCGGACTGCCCTTCGAGGCGCTCGAGACGGAGCTGCCCGAGGGCAGCCTGCTCGCCCTCTACACCGACGGCCTCATCGCGTCCCGGTCCCCTGACAGCGACGTCGACGACGGCGCCGCCCGGCTGTGCCGGTCCCTGACCGCCCCGGCGGCCTCCCTGGACGTCATGTGCGACTCCGTGCTCGACGGCCTGCTCCCCGGGACGCCCGCCGACGACGTGGCGCTCCTGCTCGCCCGCACCCGGGTGCTGGACGCCTCCCGCGTCGCGACCTGGGACGTGGAGGCCGACCCGGCCGCGGTCGCCGACGCCCGGAAGAAGGCGGTCGGACGGCTGGCGGACTGGGGGCTCGCCGACGCCGCCTTCGTCACCGAGCTGATCGTGAGCGAGCTCGTCACCAACGCCATCCGGCACGGAGAGCCGCCCGTCCAGCTGCGGCTCATCCACGACCGCACCCTCATCTGCGAGGTCAGCGACGCCGGCGGCACGGCGCCCCACATGCGCCGCGCCCGCACCTACGACGAGGGCGGCCGGGGCCTGCTCCTGGTCGCCCAGCTGTCCCGGCGCTGGGGCGCCCGTCCGGGCGCCAAGGGCAAGACGATCTGGGCGGAGCAGGAGATCGAGGGACCGGAGGGCGAGGGCTTCTGGAACTGAGCCGGCCCGCCCCGCACGCCTGCCCGCCCCGTCGGCCGTGCCCGCCCCGTCAGTCGCCCTTGCGGGCCACTCCGCCGTAGATGCCGATGGGCGGGGTGTCCGGCGCGGGCGGCTCGTCGGGACGCCACTGCGGGACCAGGACCAGGCCCGGATCGAGCAGGGTGAGGTCCCCGAAGAAGTCCAGGACGCGGGAGTGGGTGCGGGGGTTCATGCTGGCGGTCGCGCCCTTGTAGACGGCGGCCGCTTCCTCGCGTCCGTCCTCGTGGAGGTCGCCCGTCGCGTGGGACAGCACCAGGTACGAGCCGGCGGGCAGCGCGTCACGCAGCTCGGCGACGACGGCGTCCGGATCCTCCGCCTCGGTGAGGAAGTGCAGGACGGCCACCAGCAGCAGCGCCACCGGCCGGTCGAAGTCGATCACCCGGCGCACGTCGGGGTGGTCGAGGACGGACCGGGGGTCGCGCAGGTCGGCCAGGACGACGGAGGTGTCGGCGGCGTCGTCCACGAGGGTCATGGAGTGGGTGCTGACGATCGGGTCGTTGTCGACGTAGGCGACGCGCGTCCCGGGTGCGACGGCCCGCGCGATCTGGTGCACGTTGGGCTCGGTCGGCAGACCCGTGCCGATGTCGAGGATCTGCCGGACGCCGCCCTCCGCGACGACATGACGGACGGCGCGGTGCATGAAGCTCCGGTTGGCCCGCACGGCCACCCGGACCTCGGGCGCCGCCTTGATGAACTGCTCGGCGGCCGCCTGGTCGACCTCGTAGTTGTCCTTCCCGCCGAGGAAGTAGTCGTACATCCGGGCGGGGTGCGGCTTGCTCGTGTCGATGTGCAGAGAGGTGCCGCCGTCGCCGCCGAGGGCAGAGGACATGACGCAGGGCTCCGTCCATGAGTGACTGTCAGGTCGTCATCCTGACATGCACCGTGCATACCGACGACACCGGTACGGGTGGCCCGGGCGACCGGCCCGAGGGCGCGCTGCTGGGCGAGACCGTCCTGTCCGAGCCGGCCGCCGCGCTGCGCGTCCTCACGGTCGGCGAGTACGTCGAGGTCTACGCCGACGGCGTCTTCGTCCTCACGGCCCTGAGCTACGCGGGGCGCCCCGCCCCGTGGACGGCGGTCTCGGACGGGCGGACCCCACGTTGACAGGCCCAGCCACGAGCGTGCGGTGAAGGGGGTGCGGTGAAGGGGGTGCGTTCAGGAGGGCGGGGCCGAGAGCCCCGCCCGCACCGCGCTCATTCCCGGCTCAGGGCCACACCAGGCAGTACGGCTGATGCCCCGCCTCGTGGAGGCGGTGGCTGAAGTCCTGCCATTCGTGCAGGAGTTGGTACACGTTGAACGCGTCCCGGGGGCCGCCGCGGTCCGGGACCGTCGACCAGATGAAGGCTGCCGCGCCGACCGCTTCCTCGCCGATGTCCCGCAGCGGGTCGACGACGGTCATCGGGAGCTTCACGACGGCGTAGTCGGGGTGGAGGACGACCAGCTCCAGCGGGGGCACCTTGTGCAGGGGGACGCCCTCGATGCCGGTCAGGACCATCGCGGCCATCGTCTCCGGCTTGATCTTGGTGAACATGCCGTTCATGCCGAGCTCGTCGCCGCCGAGCTCCTCGGGGCGCATCGAGATCGGGACGCGGGCCGCCGTGGCGCCGTCCGGTGCGCCGAAGTACTTGTACGTCACCCCCACCCGACCACCATTCCTGCTTCCCGCCTCGAGACGGTCGACCTGGTCGACCTGCCGGTCGACCCGCTCGGACTCGCTCGGTGCGCCTTGTGCCTGCGTCTGTCGCGCTTCGCCGCTGTCCTCCATGTTGCGCCGGTGCCTTCCCCGCCGGGCACGCCGAGGACCCAGGTCGTCAGTCCCCTCGCCCAGTCCGCCACCGCGATGCATATCTCCACCCGACTGCTTTTCTAGGACGCGCCGGCGCCGCCGCGCAACCCGATCATCGTGTCAGTGACCTCCCCCACGGCCGCCCGCCGAAACGTGCGGTGAAACACCTGTCCGCAGGAAAAACTCGCAGTCCCTCGACACACGGTCGGTGAGAGCTACGTCTGTCAGGCCCGTTCCGACTCAGTTTCGCAGATGGCGAAGCGGCCCGCGGAGCCGCGTACGCCACGGCCGGGCCGGCGAAGGGGCGTGAAGAGGCCGTCTGACGGGCCGCGGCGCGGCCGGTGCCGGACAGGCGCCGTCGTGGCCGGCGACGGCACGCCCCGTGGGGCCCGGCCGGCGCTGGCCTACCCTGGGAGTTCACTGGCAACCGGAGTCCAGCAAGTCGGAGAAGGTCGGAGAAGCCGCAGGTCATGAGCGAACTGCCCTATTCATACGATGCGCCCGTCTCGCAGGCGCTGTTCGACCGTGCGTCCGTCGTCACGCCGGGCGGCGTGAACTCGCCGGTGCGCGCGTTCCGCGCCGTGGGCGGCACGCCGCGGTTCATGGTGTCCGGCGCCGGCCCGTATCTGACGGACGCCGACGGGCGGGAGTACGTCGACCTGGTCTGTTCCTGGGGGCCCATGATCCTCGGGCATTCGCACCCCGAGGTGATCGCCGCCGTGCAGGAGGCCGTCACCCGCGGCACCTCCTTCGGCACGCCCGGTGAGGGCGAGGTCGCGCTCGCCGAGGAGATCGTGGCGCGGGTCGAGCCCGTCGACCAGGTCCGCCTGGTGTCCAGCGGCACGGAGGCCACCATGTCGGCCATCCGTCTCGCCCGCGGCTTCACCCGGCGCACCAAGGTGATCAAGTTCGCCGGCTGCTACCACGGGCACGTGGACTCGCTCCTCGCGTCGGCGGGCAGCGGGGTCGCCACGTTCGCGCTGCCCGACACCCCGGGCGTCACCGGCGCGCAGGCCGGCGACACGATCGTCCTGCCGTACAACGACCTGGAGGCCGTGCAGGAGGCCTTCCACCGGCATCCCGGTGAGATCGCCTGCGTGATCACCGAGGCCTCGCCCGGGAACATGGGCGTCGTGCCGCCGCTGCCCGGGTTCAACCAGGGGCTCAAGGACGCCTGCCGGGCCAACGGCGCGCTGTTCGTCTCCGACGAGGTGATGACGGGGTTCCGCACCAGCCGCTCCGGGTGGTTCGGGATCGACGGGGTCACGCCCGACCTGATGACCTTCGGCAAGGTCATGGGCGGCGGCTTCCCGGCCGCGGCGTTCGGCGGACGGGCCGACGTCATGGGGCGCCTCGCGCCCGCCGGGCCCGTCTACCAGGCCGGCACGCTCTCCGGGAACCCGGTGGCCACCGCGGCCGGCCTGGCCCAGCTCCGGCTCCTCGACGACGCCGCGTACGTCAAGGTGAACGAGGTCTCCACGCAGATCCAGTCGCTGGTGTCGGAGGCGCTGACCAAGGAAGGCGTCGCGCACACGCTGCAGAGCGCCTCGAACATGTTCTCCGTCTTCTTCACGGACCGTCCCGTGCGCGACTACGAGGACGCCAAGGCGCAGGAGTCGTTCCGCTTCACCGCCTTCTTCCACTCGCTGCTGGCGAACGGCGTCTATCTGCCGCCGTCGTCCTTCGAGTCCTGGTTCGTGTCCACGGCCCATGACGACACGGCCGTCCAGAGAATCGCCGACGCCCTCCCGGCGGCGGCCCGAGCGGCTGCGGAGGCCACGGCCTGATGAGCACCTTCGAGAAGAACGGCGCCGCCCAGGACATCACCGTCGTCCACCTGATGCGGCACGGCGAGGTCCACAACCCCGACGGCGTGCTCTACGGCCGTCTCGACGGCTACCACCTCTCCGAGCTGGGCCGGCAGATGGCCGACCGCGTCGCCGAGCACCTCGCCTCCCGCGACGTCACCCACGTCGTCGCCTCCCCGTTGGAGCGGGCGCAGGAGACGGCGACGCCCATCGCCAAGGCCCACGGGCTCGACCTGGCCTCCGACGCGCGGCTGCTGGAGGCGGAGAACGTCTTCCAGGGCAAGACGTTCGGGGTGGGGGACGGGGCGCTGCGCCGGCCGGAGAACTGGAAGCACCTCGTCAACCCCTTCAAGCCGTCCTGGGGCGAGCCCTACGTCGACCAGGTCGTGCGGATGATGGGCGCACTGGACGCGGCGAAGGACGCGGCCCGCGGGCACGAGGCCGTGCTGGTCAGCCATCAGCTGCCGATCTGGATCGTGCGGTCCTACGTCGAGCGGCGGCGGCTGTGGCACGACCCGCGCAAGCGACAGTGCACGCTCGCCTCGCTGACGACGTTCACCTACCAGGGCGACCGGATCATGTCGGTCGGGTACACCGAACCCGCCCTCGACCTGGTGCCGCCGCACCTGCGCGCCGGCGCCAAGCCGGTCCAGGGCAAGAGCAAGGCCTTCGGCGCGTAGGGAAGCCCTTCGGCGCGCGGAGAAGGCCTTCGGCGGCCACGAGGAGGCCTTCGGCGCGTGCGGGGAGGCCTTCGGCGCGTGACGGGTGAGGACGGCCGCCCGGCCGCCCGGCCGGGCGCTCCGGCCCGCGGGGTCCGGTCGGGTGGCTGAAATACCCCTCTGTTACCGAATCCGGAACTATCGGCGGAACGCTGTCGTTCATCATGTCCTCTGAATGGGTGACCACCAGAGGATCTGATGAACGAGGACGCCATGCGCACGATCACCCGAAGGGGAGCACTCGGACTCGGGGCCGGAGCCGCGGCAGTCGCCGGACTCGCCGGCTGCGGCAGCCTCACGAGTTCGGACGACCCTTCCCCCGCCGGTGACGCGAAGAAGGGCGGCAAGGGCGGCGGTTCCGGCAGTCCCCGTCCGAAGTCCGACGCCCGCCCCATCGGCGACGGCTCCACGTCCTTCACCGGCAAGCAGCCCCGTCAGCCGGCCAAGCCGACGCCGCTGCAACCCGGCGAGGAGCCGCCCCAGTTCGTCGTCTTCTCCTGGGACGGCGCCGGCGAGGTCGGCAACGGACTCTTCGACCGCTTCCTCGACCTCGCCAAGGCGCACGGCGCGAGCATGACCTTCTTCCTGTCCGGGCTGTATCTGCTGCCCGAGTCGAAGAAGCGGCTCTACGACCCGCCGAACAACCCCCGCGGCGCCTCCGACATCGGCTACCTCACCGACGAGCACGTCAAGATGACCCTCGCGGGCGTCCGCCGCGCCTGGCTCGAGGGGCATGAGATAGGCACCCACTTCAACGGCCACTTCTGCGGCGAGGGCCACGGTTCGGTCGGCAAGTGGACGCCGGCGCAGTGGCGCAGCGAGATAGACCAGGCGAAGAAGTTCGTGAAGGAGTGGCGGACCAACACCGGCTGGACCGACCTGCCCGCGCTGCCCTTCGACTACGACAAGGAACTCGTCGGCGCACGCACGCCCTGTCTGCTCGGTCAGGACAACCTGCTGCCCACCGCCCGCGCCCTCGGCTGGCGCTACGACGCCTCCTCGCCGGGCGGCCGTCAGGTGTGGCCGAAGAAGAAGGGCGGGATCTGGGATCTGCCGTTGCAGCAGATACCGTTCCCGGGGCGCTCCTTCGAGGTCCTCTCGATGGACTACAACATGCTCGCCAACCAGTCGGTCAACTCGACCAAGGCGCCCGCCCACAACTACCCCGGCTGGCGGCAGCAGTCCTCCCAGGCGTACATCCAGGGATTCAAGCGGGCATTCGAGACGAACCGGGCGCCCTTCTTCGTCGGCAACCACTTCGAGCAGTGGAACGGCGGCATCTACATGGACGCCGTCGAGGAGGCCTTCAAGCACATCGCGCGCGAGAAGGAGAAGGGCGCCGACGTGCGCATCGTCTCCTTCCGGCAGTTCGTCGACTGGATCGACGTCCAGAAGCCGGAGGTGCTCGAGAAGCTGCGCACCCTGGAGGTCGGGCAGCAGCCGGCCGGCGGCTGGAAGTCGTTCCTCGCCGCGACCCCGAAGACGCCGACCGTCCCGAAGTCGCCGACGGGCTCCGCGTCCGCCGCCTGAAAAGCGGTTTTCTCCCCGCAAGGGGGGTGCGCAAGATCCCCAGAACGGGCATGCGAAACTTTTCACATGAGTGCCGCCTGGATCCGTCCGCGTCGCCCCGCAGTCCTCGGCGCGGGTGCCGTCGTCGCCGCGTTGCTGCTGTCCGCCTGCGGCTCCGGCGGCACGTCGGGCGGGGGCGGCGGCACCAACTTCGTCCTGGGCAAGGACGGCATCTCCACCGCCGAGAAGGGCGAGCGGGCGCAGGTCCCGGACCTCTCGGGCGAGACCGTCGCGGGCAAGCAGCTGGACGTCGCGTCCTTCAAGGGCAAGATCGTCGTCCTGAACGTGTGGGGCTCCTGGTGCGCACCGTGCCGCGCCGAGGCCCCCAACTTCGAGAAGGTCTCCAAGGACCTCCAGGGCAAGGGCGTGCAGTTCGTCGGCATCAACGTCGCCGACCCCCAGGTCCGCAGCGCCCTCGCCTTCGAAGAGCAGTACGGCGTCACCTACCCCAGCCTGTACGACCCGAGCAGCAAGCTGATCCTCCGCTTCCGCAAGGGCACGCTCAACCCGCAGGCCATCCCCTCCACGCTCGTCGTCGACCGGCAGGGGAAGATCGCCGCCCGCTCGCTGGCGGCGCTCAGCGAGGAGAAGCTGCGCAAGATGATCGCCCCGATCCTCGCGGAGAAGTGACGTGAGCGCGCTCACCATGTACGCCGCCGCCACGGACCCGAACCAGACGGTGATGAGCGGCGCCCTGCTGCTCGCCCTGCCGCTCGCCCTGCTCGGCGGTCTCGTCTCCTTCTTCTCGCCCTGCGTCCTGCCGCTCGTCCCGGGCTATCTCTCCTACGTCACCGGCGTGACCGGCACCGACCTCGCCGAGGCCCGGCGCGGACGGATGGTCGCCGGCGCCTCCCTGTTCGTCCTCGGCTTCACCGCCGTGTTCGTCTCCAGCGGCGCCCTGTTCGGGTACTTCGGCCAGACGCTCCAGGAGAACCAGGACGTCCTGTCCAAGGTGCTGGGCGTCCTCATGATCCTCATGGGCGTCTTCTTCATGGGCCTGATGCCCTGGATGACGCAGCGGGAGTTCCGCTTCCACCGCAGGCCCGCGGCCGGGCTCGTCGGCGCTCCCTTCCTCGGCGCCCTGTTCGGCATCGGGTGGACCCCCTGCATCGGCCCGACCCTCGCCTCCGTCATCGCGCTCTCCTCCCAGCAGGGGAGCGCGGGCCGCGGCGCCATACTGACCGTCGCCTACTGCCTCGGCCTCGGCGTGCCGTTCGTGCTCGCCGCGGTCGCCTTCCGCAAGGCGCTCGGCGCCTTCGGCTGGGTCAAGCGCCACTACGTCTGGGTGATGCGGATCGGCGGCACGATGATGATCGTCACCGGTCTGCTGCTCCTGACCGGCGCCTGGGACCGCATCGTGCAGGACATGCAGTCCTGGTCCGCCGGCTTCACCGTGGGGATCTGAGTCATGAGCAAGAGCACGGTCAACGCCGGTCCCGGCGGGACTCCGGCCGCCTCCGAGGCCGCTTCCCAGGCCGCTTCCGAGGAGCAGGACCTCGGCGCCGCCGGCTCGCAGCTGTCGACCGCGCCCACCGACTCGCTAGCGAACATGCCCGGTCTGGGCGTCATCGGCTGGGCCCGCTGGTTCTGGCGTCAGCTCACCTCCATGCGGGTCGCGCTGCTGCTTCTGCTGCTGCTCGCGCTCGGCGCGATCCCCGGCTCGCTGATCCCGCAGTCCGGCAACGACGAGACGAAGGTCGCCGACTTCCGCCGGGCCCACGGGAGCCTCGCGGTCGTCTACGACCGGCTCGGCCTCTTCCACGTCTACAGCTCGGTGTGGTTCTCCGCGATCTACCTGCTGCTGTTCGTCTCCCTCGTCGGCTGCATCGTGCCCCGCACCTGGCAGTTCGTGGGCCAGCTGCGCGGCCGCCCGCCGGGTGCGCCGAGGACGCTGACCCGGCTGCCGGCCTACACGACCTGGCGTACCGAGGCCGAGCCGGAGCAGGTGCGCGAGGCCGCGCTGGCACTGCTGAAGAAGCGTCGCTTCCGCGCCCACGCGAGCGGGGACGCCGTCGCCGCGGAGAAGGGCTATCTGCGCGAGGTCGGCAACCTCGCCTTCCACATCGCCCTCATCGTGATGCTGGTCGCCTTCGCCTGGGGTCAGCTCTTCAAGTCCGAGGGCAACAAGCTCCTCGTCGAGGGCAGCGGCGGCTTCTCCAACACCCTCATCTCCTACGACGACTTCAAGTCCGGCAACCTCTTCGACACCGACGACCTGAACCCGTTCAGCTTCACCCTGGACAAGTTCACCGGCACCTACGAGACCTCGGGCCCCAACACCGGCACCCCGCGCACCTACCAGGCCGCCCTCACCTACAGCGTGGGCGCGTACGGCAAGGACGAGAAGACCGTCGTCAAGGTCAACCACCCGCTGGAGATCGACGACTCGAAGGTCTATCTCACCGCCCACGGCTACGCCCCGGTGATCACCGTCCGCGACGGGAAGGGAAAGGTCGTCTTCCACGACGCCGTCCCGCTGCTGCCGCTCGACTCCAACGTCACCTCGTCGGGCGTGATCAAGGTCCTCGACGGCTACCGCGACGCCCGGGGCGTCAGCGAGCAGCTGGGCATCTCGGCGTTCTTCCTGCCGACGTACACGCCGGGCAGCGAGACCGCGTCCACGTTCCCGTCGCTGCGCAACCCCGTGCTGAACCTGACGCCGTACCACGGCGACCTCGGCGTCAACTCGGGCATCCCGCAGAGCGTGTACCAGCTCGACAAGGCCCATATGAAGGGCTTCAAGGACGCCAAGAACGCGCAGCTGCGCGAGAACCTCAAGCCCGGCGAGACCATGACCCTCCCCGGCGGGGCGGGCACGGTCACCTACGACAGCACCCGCCAGTGGGCCAACTTCCAGATCACCCAGCAGCCGGGCAGCGGCTGGGCGCTGGGCGGCGCGATCACCGCGATCTTCGGGCTCGCCGCCTCCCTGTTCGTCCAGCGCCGCCGGGTGTGGGTGCGCGCCGTGCGGGGGGCCGACGGGGTGACGGTCGTCGAGATGGCCGGCCTCGGCCGCAGCGAGTCCGCCAAGGTGCCCGAGGAACTCGGCGCTCTCGCCGCGACCCTGTACGACCGGGCCCCCGGCGCGCCCGACGCCGCTCCCGACTCACCCGAACCCACCGATCCCCCCGTCGTACCCGCCGAAAAAGGGGCTGAGCAGTGACTCTCGCCGCCGCGACCGAGTTGGCCGCCGCCACCAACGAACATCTCGCGAGCATCAGCAACACGCTGATCTACTCCTCGATGGCCGTCTACACCCTGGCCTTCTTCGCGTACATCGCCGAATGGCTCCTCGGCAGCCGCAGCAAGGTCGGCCGCACCGCCGCCGCGCTCACCGCCCAGCAGGACGCGAAGGCGAAGGGGCCGGCCGTCACCGTGACGAAGGGCGGCTCCACCGCCGTCCTGGAGCGGCCGCAGGTCGTGGTGCGCTCCGCGGCCGGCGCGCGTGACGTGCCCGACGGGCCGGGCGCGCACGGCGGCGACGAGCAGGGCGACATGTACGGCCGGATCGCCGTCTCCCTCACCGTGCTCGCCTTCCTGGTCGAGGTGGGCGGCGTGATCGCCCGTGCGGCCTCGGTGCAGCGCGCGCCGTGGGGCAACATGTACGAGTTCAACATCACCTTCTCCACGGTGGCCGTCGGCGTGTACCTCGCCCTGCTCGCGCTGAAGAAGAACGTGCGCTGGCTCGGCCTGTTCCTGATCACCACGGTCCTGCTGGACCTGGGCCTGGCGGTGACGGTCCTCTACACGGCGAGCGACCAGCTGGTCCCGGCGCTGCACTCCTACTGGCTGTACATCCACGTCTCCACCGCGATCTTCTGCGGCGCGGTGTTCTACGTCGGCGCGGTCGCCACGATCCTGTACCTGTTCAAGGACTCCTACGAGAACAAGCTGGCGAACGGCGGGACGCCCGGCAAATTCGCGAACTCGGTCCTGGACCGGCTCCCCGCCTCCGCGTCCCTCGACAAGTTCGCCTACCGAGTGAACGCCGCCGTCTTCCCTCTGTGGACGTTCACGATCATCGCGGGCGCGATCTGGGCGGGCGACGCGTGGGGACGCTACTGGGGCTGGGACCCCAAGGAGACCTGGTCGTTCATCACCTGGGTCGCCTACGCCTGCTACCTGCACGCCCGCGCCACCGCCGGCTGGAAGGGCCGCAAGGCCGCCTACCTGGCGCTCCTCGCCTTCGGCTGCTGGCTGTTCAACTACTACGGCGTCAACATCTTCATCTCCGGCAAGCACTCCTACGCCGAGGTGAAGACCCTGGGCGCGCTGACCGGCATCACCTTCTGATCCGACGCGGCGAAGGCCGGTTCCCGTGATCCAGGTCACGGGAACCGGCCTTCGCCGTGCGGACAGGTAGAAGGGCGTGAACACCGATCCGAGTACCCCGAGCGCTCGGCGAACGCTGAGAAGACGCATCCGCGCGGGGGACCACGACGCCTTCGGCGATCTCTTCGACGCCTACGCCCGTTCCGTCTACAACCACGCCTACCGGCTCACGGGGGAGTGGACGGTCGCCGAGGAGGTCGTCTCGCTGACCTTCCTGGACGCCTGGCGGCTGCGCGAGCAGGTCGACGACGACGGCGGCTCGCTGCGCCCGTGGTTGCTGGGCATCGCCACCAACGTCACGCGCAACACCCGCCGTGCGGCCCGCAGGCACGCGGCGGCCGTCGCCCGGCTCCCACGTGGGGAGGAGCCGGGCGACTTCGCGGAGGAGGTCGCGGGGCGGGTGGACGACGCCGCCCGGCTGGCCCTGGTGCGGGCCGCGTTCGGGAAGCTGCGGCGACCCGAGCGGGAGGTGCTGGCGCTGTGCGTGTGGGGCGGCCTGGACTACACGGCGGCGGCGGAGGCCCTGGGCGTGCCGGTCGGCACGGTGCGATCGCGGCTCTCCCGGGCGCGGACAAAACTCGCGAAACACATCGAAACGCTGGAACTCCCGCGCACCCGCGGACAGATGAGAGGTGACCGCAGCACCGCGGTCGGGCCCCTGAGGGAGGGAAACCCGTGAACCACCAGCTCCCCGACATCCCGGACCCCGCAGTTGCGGAACGGGACCTTCCGCCGGGCCGTCACCGACTCCTCAAGGAGCGTCTGATGACCGAGATCCTGCGCGACGGCCACGAGTCACCGCCCGTGCGGAGGCGTAAGCCCCGGCTCCGGCCGTTGTTCGTCGCGGCCGCCGTGACCGCCGTCGCCGCCGTCACGTTCACCCTGCTGCCCTCGTCCGGCGGCGACGCCGCGCCGCGGGTCCGCACCGCCGCCGCCGTCCTGGAGGACGCGGCGCTGGCCGCCGAGCACACGGCGGGGTACGGCACCGTCCGCGGCGACCAGTTCGTGTACGTCGAGAACAAGACCGCCCCCGAGGGAGTCGCCAAGGCCGGGTCGTGCGTCGCGGCTTCGCAACGGGAGAAGAGCTGGGTGTCCGTGGACGGCAGCCGGCCGGGACTGCGCCGCTTCCCCGGGTTCCGCGATCTGCCCATCGAGGGCAAGCGGCCAGGAGACCGCCACTACGACACCTACCCGGGCTACGACCACATGAAGTCCCTGCCCACCGGGGCGGACGCGATGTACGACTGGCTGCGGGCGGTCGCGCCGGGACGTGTCTTCCACATCTTCCCGAAGGCGAAGAGCTTTCCGAGGGAAGGCCTTGCCGAGCTCGAGAAGGACCAAGCCGTATTCGACCTCGTGGGGGACATGTTCGCGCAAGCGATCGTTCCTCCGCAGCAGGGCGCCGCGTTCTACCGCGCGGTCGCCCGTGTTCCCGGGGTGACGGTGACCGAGAACGCCGTCGACTGCCTCGGGCGGCACGGCATCGCCATCGCGCGCCAGGACGCGGGGGCGACACTGCGCACCGAGTGGATCCTCGATGCGAAGACGTACGCGTTCCTCGGGGAGCGAAGGACCCTCACCGAGGACCGGTTCGGCATGAAGAAGGGCACGGTGCTCCGCGACACCGCCGTCGTGCGCCGGGCCGTCGTCGACAAGGTGGGCGAACGGCCGTAGCGCCGCCGGCCCTGTGAGGGCGGCCGGGCGTGCCGTGGACGGGCGGTCGCCGCACCCCGGCCCGCCCGTCCTACCCGCCGGCCCGGCCGTCCTACCCGCCTTTGACGGCCGGCAGGCACTCCTTCGACGGCGGCTTTCCCTCCGGCCAGGCGATCCGGACGAAACGGGAGCCGCCGTCGGTGTGCAGTTCGACGATCGGCACGGCCTTGTCGTACGGGTTGCCGTGCACGTCCAGGCAGATCCAGCCGCTCGCCCCGTTCACCCGCAGCGATCCCTTGACCTGCGGCCACTGCAGGCCGACGTCCGCGAGGGGCGGAGCCGTCCCGCCGTCCGGGGTGGCCTCGCGGATGCCGTGGACGGCCAGCGTGATCGCGTCATAGCCGATGATCAGCTGGCCGTCCTCCAGGGCGACCTCGCCGATCGGGCCGACAGGTTCGCGGACCGCGCGGGCGAGCAGGTCGGTGAGGACCTTCGCGTCGGCGGCCGAGCCGCCCGGCCCCGGGGGTGACGTCGTCCAGGCGTCCGGGTGGGCGAGGGCGGTGTAGCGGACCGACAGGTTGTGGGTGAGGGCCGTGCGGTCCAGCTTCTTGTCCCCGGACAGGTACGAGCCCTCGTCGCCGGTCAGCACGGTGAACTTCCGGTCCTGGCAGCCACGGGCGCCCAGCGCGTTGACGAACTGCCGCAGCTGGGTGTGCCGGCCGGCGAACAGGATCGTGTCCGTGCCCGCCGAGGTGTCGCACACCAGATGCGTGATCTGCCGGAAGGTGTTCGCGGTGGTGCCCTCCTGCGTCCGGTCGGCGGGCGGGGTGAACGGCTGCGGTTCGTAGGGCGACCCCTTGAGCAGCGCGGCGAACGACGTCTGCAGCGTGCGCGTGTACGGGTCGCCTGGCTTGTCGTACACCAGCAGCGCCCGTGCGGCGTCGACCTTGGCGAACGAGGCCAGGGCGCGCGCCTGGTCGGTGTTGGTGGGGGCCACCCGGGCCAGTCCTGGGAAGGGGTCCTTGCCGTTCTGCCCGTTGGCGAGGTCGTCGGCGGTGATGGACGCGCCGACCACCGGGATGCCCCGCCGGGTCAGCTCCGCCACCGCCTTCTTGTTGGCGTCGGTGCTCTGGCCGACTCCCGCCACCGCCCGCAGCCGGTCCTCGCCGCGCGTCATCCGCTCCAGCTGGTCGACCATCGTCTCCCAGTGGGCGCTGGTCGCCCCGGGGTTGGCGAGCACCAGACGGATCGCCGGGGCCTGCCCGTTGGAGGTGTGGTTGGCCTGCCACTGCGCCAGGTAGGCCCCCTGCATCTCGTGCTGGATGTCGCTGAGCGTCGAGGGAGTGGTGGCGGTGTACGGCAGCATCAGGGCGACGGTGACGTAACTGCCCGTCTTCAGGCGGCTGTTCTCCCGGTCGATCGCCTTCACCGTGTCCCGCAGTTGCGGGTGCCCGAAGTCGAACGCGCCCGTGGCCACGCCCACGCACTCGTCGCTGTCGGGCGGGCGGGCCACCCCCGGCGCGCACGCCCGGTGCTCGGCGGTGACCGCCCGCACGGCGAAGACCAGCCCGGTCACCACGGCGGCGGTGAGCAGCAGCGCCAGATAGCGGTGCAGGCGGATCTCCCAGATCTCCCGAAGCCACCGCACCAGCGGGCTTCTGACCCCGTCCGCCATCACGCCTCCCCGTCACTGCCGTCGCCGTCCCCGCCGTCCGGTCCGTTCCCGGTCCGGTGGCCGCCGTCGTTCCCGTCGCCGTCCATGTCGCCGTCGTCCTCCGGAACGCGCAGCGGGCGGCCGGCGAGGGCGTCGCGGGGCCATGCCCGGGATGCCGCGAACAGCAGCGCGCCCCCGGCGGGCCGCAGATCGGACAGCTGGAGCAGTTCGAACTCCAGCCGCTCGCACACCCGCGGATCGGGCAGCACCAGCGGGTCGGACACCTGCCAGACCGCGTGCAGCAGCCGCCGTATCCGCAGGTGCAGGGCCCGGTCGACGCCCTCGGGCGGCTCCTCGCCGGCGTCGGTGCGGCCCAGCGCGACCGCCGAGCGTCGGTCCTCGTGCCCGTCCGCGTCGCGTCCCTCGGTGTCGTGCGCGTGGAAGTAGGGCGCGGTGCCCAGCAGCCGGAGCGTCAGCAGCCAGGCGCGGGTGGCGAGGACCGGGAACATGTCCCGCAGGTGGGCGACCGCCTCGGCGGTGTCTCCGAGGGCGAGCCGGTGGTACAGACGGAAGGCGGCCACGCCGGGGCTCGGGGTCCGGAAGCCGCGGCCCGCCGCGAAGTGGGCGATCATCGTCTCGTGCGTCTCGCGCCACCCGGTGTGGTCGGCCTGCCGATGGTGCAGCCGGAGCAGCAGCAGGGTGCGCAGGAACGGGTCGCCGACGAAGTGCCCGGTCTCCTCCGGGATCCCCTCCTCGGCCAGCCGGATCCGCAGCGCTCGTACGCCCGACGAGCCGAAGTCGTCGGGGAGCCGGGCCTGGGCGAGGGCTGTGGCGGAGGCCTGGCCGTGGGCCGCCGCGAGGACCGTCAGCTCCTCGAGCCGGTCGGCGGGGGCAAGCCGGGCCAGCAGCTCGGCGTAGACGGGCCGGCCCTCGTCGGCCTGCCCCTCCTCCAGCCTGATCCTCGCGGTGAGCAGCCGTCCCAGCGACGTCGCCTGCTCCGGGTGCTGCCGGGCGGCGGTCGCGAGCAGCGCGATGCCGAGCGGGTTGCCGCCGGTCAGCCGGTGGGTGGCGTGCGGAAACCGGGGCGGCGGTTCGACGTCGTAGCAGACCGCGCCGACCATGTGCAGGGTGTCGTCGGGGGAGAGCGGCGGCAGCGGCGCCACCAGCGCCCGCGAGGACGGCGATCCGCCCGGCGCCCAGTCCGTGGCCCGGGCGACCTCCGGCAGCGCGCGGCGCACGGCGTCCCCCAGCGCCGGGTGGTCGGGGCCGCGGACCGTCGCCACCCACACCACCTGGTCGGCGACCCCGTCCGCCCGGTCCCGCAGGACGGCGTCCAGCAGGCCCGCGCCCGGACCGCCGCCCGCGTTGTCCAGCAGCACCAGCGGTCGGCCGAGACGGGTCAGATGCGAGCCGAGCCCCGAGTACGCGTCGGCGAGGTCGGCGAGCAGCGCCCGCACCAGCCAGCGCTCGGCGTGCTCGCGGGAGGCGCCGCCCGCCCGGAAGTTCCCGGCGAGCAGCAGCAGGCCGCGCTTGGCGTTGCCGCCCGCGTTCGGATAGCTGCGGTACCAGGTGGCCGGCTTCTGCTCCTTGCGGTGCGTGACCCCCTCGGACAGCGCCTCCAGGGTGGCCTCGACGGTCGCCGCGACGAACGGGCCCCCGCCGCTCGCCGCCGCGATCACCTTGGACGCCACCTTCGCCGCCCACCGCCCGGCCAGGGTGAACCGCGAGGCCCGTTCGTTCAGCAGCAGGATGCGCACCAGTTCCCGCCGGATGCGGTCGGAGTCGGTCCGTCCGCTCCAGTCGCTGGCCCGTACGGCGACCAGCCCGGCCGTCAGTCGCGGGAACGTGAGCTGCCCGGCCGCCCGCACCGGCTCCGTCAGCTGCTCGGCGACCACCAGCAGCGCCTGCCATACCGGTGACCAGGACTCGGGGCTCTCCTCGTGGGGCGGGCGGGCGAACTGCTCGTCCTCGCAGTCGATCAACGCGACCGGAGTGCGCCTTCGGGCCTCGCCCCGGCGGGTGTGGCCAGTGTAGGCGTCCCACAGCTCGGCCAGCACCGCGCTCTTGCCCAGTCCCCGGCCGCCCGACAGGACCAACAGCGGTGGCCCGCCCGGATGTTCGAGTTTCTCCGTGTGCAGCTCGTAGGGACGGATCCCGACCAGCCGCGCTACGAGACCGGCCGGATCGACGTCGAACAGCGCGCCCCGCCCGTACAACCGTCTGTGCACCGTACCTCCCCCAGGGCCGGTCCCCAACGCAAGGGTAAGGAGAGGGAGTTGATATCCGCCAGATCGCGTGGCGCCCCTCGCGCCACGAAAGGGGCCCGCGCGGCGGAGGGAACCGGCCCGCGCGGCGGCGGGGCCGGCCTCACGCGCGGTCGGTCACCAGTCCACCTCGGCGGAGGTCTTGCCCGAGCCGAGGACCTGCACATGGCCGTGGTCGCCGTACACGGCGAGCCGCCAGCGGGCGAAGACCTGCGCGGTGCGGTCGACGTCCGCCTGCTCCCACACGCCGTAGTCGACGAGGACGACGGCCACGCGGCGGTCACTGCCCGCGGGCACGCGGACATGGACGCCCGTCACATGGGCGGCGACGGCGGCGTCCGCCGTCGGGAGGCCCGCCCCGAGGAAGGCGCGGAACTCGCGGAGCATCGGGAACCAGCGGTGCGGACCCTGCGTCGGCACCCTCTTGCCGTCCGCCGTCGTGTCGCCCGCGAAACGGCCGTCGCCCTGGTCGTCGGTGGTGGTGCCCGGGAGCGCGCCCTGGTCGTCGGTGGTGGTGTCCGGCAGCGCGCCCTGGTCGTCGGTCGTGGTGTCGGGGCCGGATCCCTGGTCGTCGGAGGTGGTGTCGGGGAGGGTCTCCTCGCCGTCGTCGCTCGTCTCGTCCCCCGCGGACGATCCCCCTGCGGACTGGGAGCCCGCCGCATGCGTTCCCGCGCGTTCCGTGCCGCAGGCGGTCAGCGGCAGGCAGCAGCAGGCGAGCAGCGCGGCGACGGCCGCGTACCGAGTCGTCACGATCTTCATCCGATGTCCCCCTTTGCACGGTGAGAGAGGTCCGCACGGCCCGGGGTTGCCTCGATTGCGCCGCGGATCCGCGGTGGGACGGGTTTCGGTCGTCCGGCGGCCCGCCCGCTCCCGGACCTGCCGCGGCCCGCCTGCGGAACACGTACGGTGTCACCTCCCCCCTCCTCGCCCGGGAGCCGTTCAGGATGACCCATCGCCGGCTGCGCACCGTCGACCTCGCCCGGCTCGCGGGGCTCTCCACGCAGCAGATCCGCAACTACGAGGAGGCGGGGGTGCTGCCCGAGGCGGAGCGCACCGAGTCCGGATACCGCGTCTTCGGGGCGGCGCACCGGCAGGCGCTGCTGGCGTACCGGGCGCTGGTGAAGGGTTACGGCCCGGTGACGGCGGCCCGGATCATGCGGACCGTCCACAAGGGGGAGGTCGCGGCGGCGCTCGCGCTCGTCGACGAGGCGCACGCCGAACTGCACCAGGAGCGCACCGCCCTGCGGGCGACCGGAGAGGCCCTGGAGGCGCTGGCCAGGGAGGCCCCCGGTCGCGCGGAATCCCCCAGACCTGCCGCCGGATCCCCCGGACCCGCCGCCGCAGCCCCGGGGCCCGCCGGCTCCCTCCGGGCCGTCCCCTCCTCCGGGCTGCGGATCGGCGAGGTGGCCCGGCTGCTCGGGGTGCGGACGTCCACGCTGCGCGTGTGGGAGGCGGCCGGGCTGGTCAGTCCGCCGCGCGAGCGCGGGACCCGGTACCGGGTCTACGGTCGCGCCGAGGTCCGGGACGCGCGGATCGTGCACAGTCTGCGCCGCGCACACCACCTGTTCGCGCAGATCCGGCCCGTGCTCGCGGAGTTGCGCCGGGAGGGCGGCAGCGAGGCGGCGCTGCGGTCCGCGCTCGCGGCGCGCGGGGAGGCGCTGACGGCCCGCAGCCGCGCGATGCTGGCGGCGGCGGGCCGTCTGCACGACTACCTGGACGACGTCTAGTCCGGTCACGCGGTCCGGCACAGAGTTGGGTCACGCGGTCCGGTCACGACTCCGGGAGGTTCGGGCATCAGGCGTCAGCCGTCGAGCGGCGGGCGTCCCGGACGAGTGATGCGGCGTTGCCCCCGGCCGTCCGCCGCAGCAGCATGAGCGCATGGATCACCTTCTCGACCGGCCGACGGCGAAGGCCTGGCTGGCTGCCGCCGTCGCCGAGGCCCGCGCCGGTGTCGCCGAGGGCGGCATCCCCGTCGGCGCGGCCCTGTACGGCCCTGACGGCATGCTCCTCGGACGCGGCCGCAACCGCCGCGTCCAGGACGACGACCCCTCCGTGCACGCCGAGACGGCCGCCTTCCGCGCGGCGGGCAGACAGCGGTCGTACCGCGGCACGACGATGGTCACGACCCTCTCCCCGTGCTGGTACTGCTCCGGTCTGGTCCGCCAGTTCGGCATCTCCCGGGTGGTCGTCGGAGAGGCGACGACCTTCCGGGGCGGCCACGACTGGCTGGCGGAGCACGGCGTGGAGATCGTGCTGCTGGACGACGCCGAGTGCGTCGCGATGATGCGTGACTTCATCGCGCGGAACCCGGCCCTGTGGAACGAGGACATCGGTGAATGACTCCGTGAGCGATCCCGTCGGCGGCCCGGACTCCGCCGGACGGATTTCGCGCATCCCCACCATCGACCTGCGGCCCTGGCTGGGCGGCGACCGGGCCGCCCGAGCCGCGATCGCCCGCACCGTCGACGAGGCCCTGCAGACCGCCGGGTTCCTGCTGATCACCGGGCACGGCGTCGACCCCTCGCTGCGCACCCGTGTCCGGGAGGCCGCCCGGGCGTTCTTCACGCTCCCCGCCGAGGCCAAGCAGCCGTACGCCGCGAAGGTCGGCGGGCGCGGCTGGCTCGGCCCCGGCGCGGAGGCCAACGGCTACGCGGAGGGCACCGAGACGCCCCCCGACCTCAAGGAGTCCCTGACCTTCGCCACCCATGAGCCCTTCGACGACCCGGTGATCGACGCCGAGTGGTACGCGCCGAACGTCTGGCCCGCGCAGACCCCGCGGCTGCGGGCGCTGTGCGAGGAGTACCTGGAGCGGATGGCCGAGCTGGAGAAGGAGCTGTTGTCCCTGCTCGGCGAGGCGCTCGGCCTGGAACCGGACTTCTTCTCCCGCCACATGGACCACCCCACGTACGGCTTCAACATCAACTGGTACCCGGGGAGGGACGTTCTCGGCGAGCCGCAGCCCGGTCAGTTCCGCATCGGTCCGCACACCGACTTCGGCACCGTCACGATCCTCGACCGGCAGGCCGGCAAGGGCGGGCTCCAGGTCTGGACGGACGACGGCGGCTGGGAGGACGCGCCCTTCGACCCGGCCGCCCTCACCGTCAACGTCGGCGACCTGCTGGCGCGTTGGACGGGCGACCGGTGGCGCTCCGGCCGGCACCGGGTCCTGCCGCCCCCGGCCGACGAGCCCGCGGAGGAGCTGATGTCCCTCGTCTACTTCGGCGAGTGCACCCCGGGGACGCTCGTGGAGTCGGTGCCCGCCCCGGTCGGCCGGGTGGCGTACGAGCCGGTCGACTCGCACGTCTATCTGCGCGAGAAGCTGGACTCCATCACCGTCGGCTGAGCACCGCACTCGGGGCCCGGCGTCGCGGACCGAGCCCCGGAGCGACCGGGGCCGCCGGGCTCAGCCTTCCGTGGGCTCCTCGCCCGACTCGCGCCGCTTCAACTCGTCCTCGCGGCGGCGCAGATCGGCCTCCCAGTCCTTGAGGAGCTTCTCGTCCTTCTTGTTCTCGTCCTTCAGGGACTTGAGGAACTCGGGGTTGTCGTCCGGCGCGACGAACTCCGTGCGGTGGTTGCGGTGCCACTGCGACGGCGTGGAGCCGCCCGCCGGCGCGTGCCGCGTCTTCCCGGCCACCAGCCAGGCGACCGGGCCGACGAGCACCTCGCCGAAGAGCAGGATGATGATCACCCAGACCACCTTCGGCAGCCCGCGCACCTCCTCCTCGGGGGTGTTCAGGCAGTCGATGAAGGCGTAGATCCACAGTGCCAGGACCAGCAGGAACGGCAGATACCTGAGCATGGTGGCGGGTTCTCCCGGAAGACGGCGGCGGGGCGTGGGCGGCCCCGGTGACGGGGTCAGGGTAGCGGGTGGGGAGAATGCTGCCGGTGGCTTGCGCCGCTGCCGGAGCTCCCGGACCCGGTGGCGGCCGACACGGGGGAGGAACCATGCATCCGGCATTCGTCGAGGAACGTTTCATCAGCCGCGCGGAGAATCGTCGCGGCCTGGGCGTCTTTCTGCTCGGCATCGCGGCCGCACTGTGGGTGTACGCGGCCTGGCAGATGTTCTCGCCGTACGAGACGGAGGGCGGCACCGAGTGTGACGCGCCCGTCGTCGCGGAACGCGAGGCGTCCGAAGGCGGCCTCTGGAAGACCACGCGCTGCGCCACCGAACGTGACTGGCCCCGGCCGGTCACCGCCCTGCTCCTGGCAACGCCCCTCGCCACGGCGGGCGGTGCGCTGTACGCGACGGGCGCGGCGAGCGTGGGGCTGCGGCGGCACGAGCAGGACGTGGAGCGGGCGGGGGGGTGATGCGTCGGCCCGGAGGGGGCCTCGGCGATACTGGGACACATGGCTTACGACGATCTTCGTTCCCTGCTCAGGGCACTGGAACGCGAAGGCGACCTCAAGCGCGTCAAGGCCGAGGTCGATCCGTATCTGGAGGTCGGGGAGATCGTCGACCGGGTCCAGAAGTCCGGCGGCCCCGCGTTGCTCTTCGAGAACGTGAAGGGGTCGAGCATGCCCCTCGCGATGAACGTGTTCGGCACCGACCGGCGGCTGCTGAAGGCACTCGGGCTGAAGTCGTACGCGGAGATCAGCGACAGGATCGGCGGGCTGCTGCGGCCCGAGCTGCCGCAGGGGTTCGTGGGCGTGCGCGAGGCATTCGGGAAGCTCGGCGCGATGACGCACGTGCCGCCGAAGAAGGTGAAGTCCCAGGACGCGCCCGTCCAGGAGGTCGTCCTGCACGGCGACGACGTCGACCTCGACGCGCTGCCCGCCCTCTTCACCTGGCCGCAGGACGGCGGCTCCTTCTTCAACCTGGGCCTGACCCACACCAAGGACCCCGAGAGCGGCATCCGCAACCTCGGCCTGTACCGGCTCCAGCGCCACGACAAGCGCACGATCGGCATGCACTGGCAGATCCACAAGGACAGCCGCAACCACTACCAGGTCGCCGCCCGCAAGGGCGAGAAGCTGCCCGTCGCCATCGCCTTCGGCTGCCCGCCCGCCGTCACCTACGCCTCCACCGCCCCGCTCCCCGGTGACATCGACGAGTACCTGTTCGCCGGGTTCCTCGCGGGCAAGCGGATCGAGATGGTCGACTGCAAGACGGTCCCGTTGCAGGTGCCGGCGCAGGCGGAGGTCGTCGTCGAGGGCTGGCTGGAGCCCGGCGAGATGCTTCCCGAGGGCCCCTTCGGCGACCACACCGGCTTCTACACGCCGCAGGAGCCGTTCCCCGCGCTGAAGATCGACTGTGTGACGATGCGCAAGCGGCCGTTGCTGCAGTCGATCGTGGTGGGCCGGCCGCCGACGGAGGACGGCCCGCTCGGCCGCGCCACGGAGAGGTTCTTCCTCCCCCTCCTCAAGATCATCGTCCCGGACATCGTGGACTACCACCTGCCCGAGGCCGGTGGCTTCCACAACTGCGCGATCGTCTCGATCGACAAGAAGTACCCCAAGCACGCGCAGAAGGTCATGCACGCGGTCTGGGGCGCGCACATGATGTCGCTGACCAAGCTGATCGTGGTCGTCGACGCGGACTGCGACGTCCACGATCTGCACGAGGTCGCCTGGCGGGCGCTCGGCAACACGGACTACGCCCGCGACCTTTCGGTCGTCGAGGGCCCGGTCGACCATCTCGACCACGCCTCCTACCAGCAGTTCTGGGGTGGCAAGGCGGGCATCGACGCGACGCGGAAGTGGCCCGAGGAGGGGTACACGCGCGACGGCGGCTGGCCCGAGATGGTCGTGTCCGACCCGGAGACGGCCGCCAAGGTCGACCGCCGCTGGAAGGAGTACGGGCTGTGAGCTCCGCATCCGCAGCGCTCCCGCAGCAGCCGGGACGCACCAAGGCCTTCCTGCGCCTGGTGATGATCGAGCACTCCGTGTTCGCGCTGCCCTTCGCCTACATCGCCGCGCTGACGGCGATGTTCGAGCTGGACGCCAACATCCACTGGGGCAGGCTGCTGCTGGTCACCGTGTGCATGGTGGGCCTGCGCACCTTCGCCATGGCGGTCAACCGGATCATCGACCGCGAGATCGACGCCCGCAACCCGCGCACCGCGCACCGCGAGCTGGTGACGGGCGCGATGTCGGTGAAGCACGCGTGGACCGGCGCGCTGATCGCCGTCGCCGTCTTCCTCGGCTCGGCGGCCATGCTCAACCCGCTCTGCCTGGCCCTCGCGCCCATCGCCGTCGTGCCGATGGTCGTCTACCCCTACGGCAAGCGGTTCACGAACTTCCCGCAGGCCATCCTGGGTCTGGCGCAGGCCATGGGGCCGATCGGCGGCTGGCTGGCGATCACCGGCGAGTGGTCCTGGGAGGCGGTGATCCTGGGCTTCGCGGTGGGCGTCTGGATCGGCGGCTTCGACCTGATCTACGCCTGTCAGGACGTGGAGACGGACCGGGAGACCGGCGTCATGTCGGTGCCGGCCCGGTTCGGCATTCCGGCGGCCGTCAGGGGCGCGCGCGTCTGCCACGCCGTGACGACCGCGCTGCTCGTCTGGTACGCGGTCGCGACCGGCGCGGGCGCGTTCCTCTGGCTGGGGCTGCTGATCGTCGCCGGCGCGTTCGTGTACGAGCACTCGATCGTGAAGCCGCACGACCTGTCCCGGCTGAACAGGGCGTTCTTCTCGACGAACGGGTTCATCGGCATCAGCCTGTTCGTCTGTGCGCTCGCCGACCTGCTGGTGCGCGGACTCACGGTGTAGTCCCGTCCTGAAGACCTTTCCGCCCACCGGTACGCTCAAGGTGTGAACGCAGGAGAAACGCAGCGCGTGCCTTGGATCGTGGGGGTGTCCGGGGCGTCCGGTACGCCCTATGCCGCCGCTGTGCTGCGTGCGCTGCTCGCCGGGGGCGAGAGCGTGGATCTGGTGGTCAGCCGGGCCTCGCGGCTCACCCTGCTCGACGAGACCGGGATCTCCTTCCGGGACGCGCACTGGCGGGACGACCTGCGGGAATGGCTCGCGCGGGGGGCCGACGGGAAGCCGGGCGCGTTCGACGTGGACGTCAGCGGCGACCGGGTGCGGCACTGGAGCGCGGGGGATCTCGCCGCCGGTCCCTCCTCCGGGTCGTACCCCGTCAGGGGGATGCTGATCGTCCCCGCCTCGACGGCCTGCGTCGCCGGGGTCGCCCTCGGACTGTCGAAGGACCTGCTCCAGCGGGCCGCGAGCGTCACGCTCAAGGAGCGACGGCCGCTCGTCGTCGCCGTGCGCGAGACCCCGCTGAACGGGCAGACGCTGCGTCATCTGGTCGCGCTGGACGACGCCGGCGCGAGCGTCGTGCCCGCCTCGCCCGCGTTCTACGCGGGGGCCTCCCACATCCAGGACCTGGTCGACTTCGTCGCCGGGCGCGTGCTCGACGCGGCGGGGGTCGCGCACGGGCTCTACCGCCGGTGGGACGGCGATCTCGGCGGTGCGGCCGGAACCCGGGCCTCATGAGGGCCGTCTGAGCAAGTCGCAGTACCTCTCATCTCTTCAGAATTCTTGATCGGAAGGCTTCGATTCGCATGGACGCGGTGGACAGGCAGCTCATCCAGGCCCTGCGGGAGAACGGCCGGGCCTCGTACGCGGAGCTGGGACGCCTCGTCGGCCTGTCGGGACCCAGTGTCACCGACCGCATCAACCGGCTGGAGGCGGCCGGCGTCATCACCGGCTACCGCGCCACGGTCAACGCCGCCCAGCTGGGCCTGGGCGTCATCGCCCTCATCGGCATCTCCCTGTCCGACGCAGCCGATCACGAGGACGTGGCAGCCCGGCTCAAGGACCTGAGCGAGATCGAGGACTGCTGGTTCATCGCCGGCGACGACTCGTTCATGCTCAAGGTGCGGGCCACGGACGTCGACGGTCTGGAGAAGATCATCCGCCGGCTCAGCGGGACCAAGGGCGTGTCCCGCACCCGTACCACCATCGTGCTCTCCACGAAGTGGGAGAACCGCGTCGGGGAGCTGCCGGAAGAGGTGTGACGGCGGGGACGTACGGTTGGTCGGGTGGTCAGGAGAGCCGTCGGGGAGCCGTCGGCAGGTCGTCGGTGAAAGGTGTGGGCATGGACGTCGGGCTCAAGCGCGAGCTGGAGGAGAAGGTCAGGGCCGGTGAGCGGCTGACCCGTGAGGACGGCGTCGCGCTGTACGAGTCGGACGACCTGGCGTGGCTGGGCGGACTCGCGCACGAGGTGCGCACCCGCAAGAACGGCGACGTCGTGCACTTCAACGTCAACCGCCACCTCAACATGACCAACGTGTGCACGGCGTCCTGCGCCTACTGCTCCTTCCAGCGCAAGCCGGGGGAGAAGGACGCGTACACGATGCGCATCGAGGAGGCGGTGAAGCTCGCCAAGGCGATGGAGGGCGAGAACCTCACCGAGCTGCACATCGTCAACGGCCTGCACCCGAACCTGCCGTGGCGCTACTACCCGCGGTCGCTGCGCGAGTTGAAGGCCGCCCTCCCGAACGTCTCGCTGAAGGCGTTCACGGCGACGGAGATCCACCACTTCGAGACGATCTCCGGGCTGTCGGCGTCGGAGATCCTCGACGAGCTGATCGACGCGGGCCTGGAGTCGCTGACGGGCGGCGGCGCGGAGATCTTCGACTGGGAGGTCCGCCAGCACATCGTCGACCACCGCACCCACTGGGAGGACTGGTCGCGCATCCACCGGCTGGCCCACGCGAAGGGCCTCAAGACGCCGGCCACC
>NZ_JBEPBI010000074.1:0-36561 GCF_040299045.1 Streptomyces sp. NPDC001027 | reverse complement strand
CAAGCATCTCCCGGGACCGGACACAGGTGCCGCCATCTGTTGAGTAACAACCTTCTCTACTGGTTCAAGGCCCGGCTGCGCTCCGCTCCGCCGGGCGCGCTCCCGGCTCCGCTGCGCGCTGCGCTCCTGCCTTCGGCCCGCTCCGCGCACGCTGCGCCGACGCGCGCACGTATGGAAAGGGCAGGTAGCCATGAAGCGATCACCGCATAGTGCGGCCCAAAGTCAATGCAATGCCCCCGGCGGGGGATCGGCCGCCACCGGGATGGAGGGGGCACCATCTGCGACTGCGGGTCCGTAGTGGCGTGCGTAGGGAGCTCCCTTCCCGTCCACCGCCGACCCAGGCAGAGCCGAGCAGACGCGGCCCAGGGGCGTCAAGGTCGTTCGTACAGTAGCGCGCTCCACCTTGACGCCAGGAACCACGCCCGCTCCACGGTGTGTGGGTCGACGGCGGACGGGATGGGAGCTGGGGGAAGGAGTCGGCCGCGCCATCTATCCTTTGGAGCAGGGGTGCCATGACCGATCGAGAATGGTACGACGACAGCGACTATGAGAGCGCAGTCGAGCGGTCCGAGCGGGTGACTCGGGTGGGATGGACCGCGATTCTGGGCGTGACGGGACTGGTCGGCGTTGCCGCGATCGCTGCCGTTGTGGTCTGCCTGGCCGCGGTCGTCGGCATGGTCTATGTCGTCATGGTCGTCAACCGGTAGCACGTCACTCAGCTTGTGCAAGAGAGCCTTGCTGGTCTGACACCAATGCCGGACACCAACAGCCACGGACGGTGGCGATCGGCCCCGGATGCCAGCGGCCGAGGGGCCCGGGCGCAGAACGGATTTGCCAAGGTTCCTGGCTACCCATGATCGACCTGATAAAGATGAGGCCAGACCTCAAAACCTTTGCCTAGTTCGAGCGCCGTCCACACCATCGGCCGGCGCTCGTTGCCTTGACTCGATCATTGAGACTCCACCGCCCTGGCGGCACCAGGCGCAGCAAACCAGAAACTGAAGATCGGCGCTTCGCGGCACGGATACGATGCCCCCTCAGCTGAACTTTCGGCCGGGAGCAGCACCCACGACGGCTCGGTGTCAGCGGGACGTGCGATCATTCATGCCATGCCTGAAACAGCACCCCAATCGACCCAATTGTCCGTTGCTGGCCTGTTCGCCGGGATCGGCGGAGTCGAACTGGGTCTGCAGGCCTCAGGCATGCACACCAAGCTGCTGTGCGAGTGGTGGGAGCCAGCTCAGGCTGTGCTAGAACACCGCTTTCCTGATGTTCCCCTCCACGACGACATTCAGACCCTACAGTCACTCCCTGACGTCGATGTAGTGACTGCTGGCTTCCCTTGTACTGACCTATCTCAGGCCGGGAGAACTGCAGGAATCCACGGCAAGGCTTCTGGGATGATTAAGAATCTTTTCGATCTCCTAGAAACCGCATCCCCTAAATGGGTGGTCGTCGAGAACGTTCGAAACATGCTATCCCTAGACCGGGGAACAGCCATGGAGTATCTGGTAACTCAATTCGAACGGCTTGGGTATTCTTGGGCGTATCGACTCGTAGATTCCAGGTTTACCGGCGTCCCACAGCGCCGTCAGCGGGTAATCCTGGTCGCTTCTCAGGTAGCAGATCCGCGCACAGTACTGTTTGCAGATGACGCTGGCGAACGCCCGGATTCCGATTATCTCGAAGATGCATTTGGCTTCTACTGGACCGAAGGAAACACAGGTCTCGGGTGGGCTCAAGACGCAATCCCCACGCTCAAGGGTGGCTCGGGCTTGGGAATTCCCTCTGCACCCGCAATCTGGATTCAAGACGCCCAGGTCGGCCATGCGATCGTGACCCCACAGATCACAGATGCTGAAGCGCTCCAGGGGTTCCCGCGCGGGTGGACAGAACCAGCAGAGAGCCGCGGTCGCGCTAGTCTTCGCTGGAAACTTGTCGGAAACGCCGTCACCGTTGGTGTGTCCGAATGGCTGGGCCGGCGATTGTCGCAGCCTGGTGCCCCCATCAACGCAGCTGAAGTGGACTTGCCAGAAGGAGCCAGGTGGCCGACCGCAGCATGGGGGCACGATGGCACTCGCCGGGGGGTGAGCGTCAGCTTCTTCCCTGAGAGGCGCCCATACGTGCACCTGCTGGATCTGCTCGATGCAAGGGCTGCTGCACCGTTGAGCCTACGAGCCACGTCTGGGTTCTACGGCCGTCTCATGAAGAGCCGCCTGCGCTACCCAGAGGCCTTTGCATCGGCCCTCAAGGAACACATCGAGCAAGCAGCCGCCGAGTGCGCGTAGCTGTCGGTGGGTCACGAAGAATCTGACAAACAGCTGTTGTCCGCTGATCTTGGCAGCTAAGGTGTCGCCGTGTCCTTCGCCGATCACTTGCAGCAGCTCACGGAGATCCTGGAAGAAGTGGATCACCCCGCTCCCAGCGTGAGCAAATACCGTGAGCTCCAGCTACTGCTGTCGCAGCACACGGGCCTTGATCCTCAGCTGATTTATCCGACCTACGCGAGCAAGGCCGGCAACATCAGCGTTCGCAGCGGCCAGTCGAAGCGGGCCAAGAGTGCCAAACTCATGGTGTTTGTAGTTAAGCGCGCAGACCAAGATGAGGCAATTCGGCGAGCTGCTCGCGAGTTTGCAAATCACGAGCACAAGCCTGTCTTGATTCTGCAACAGGACCCTGGCTCATTGTCTTGGCTCCCCACATACGGGCTTATGCCCGTCGGTGACCAGCTGGCGGTCGACATCATGTCATACCTCCACACGACGTTTGGACGCTTTACAGTCGAGCGGCATCCGCACAATGTAGATGCGAAGGAGGTGCCAACAAGCCTGAACGAGCGGACAGATCCCCTTCCGTTCGTGGTGCTACCTCACCGAGATGCCGGATTCAAGACGGTCGGAGAATCACTTGTACTCGTACCCGACGGGTGGGACGACTACGGCTTCAAGACGCTCTACGATCTCTACTATTCAAATAATCTAGGGATCCTTGAGGCGATCGGCCAGGTAAAGATTGGGCATGCGGAACAGTCTCATGGACGCCCCCCGCTTCCTGAGGAGTTCATGACTCTAGGGGAGGGATTCTTTTCCCTGGGACAGGATGCGGGATACTACGATCGGCTCAATGAGCTCAAAATTCGCAAAGTAGCACTCCCTCCGCTTCGCGACATTTCTCTCGACGCCGCCTTATATAACCGCGTCATCGAATACGAGATCACCCGCACTTCACTTCTGCGATATGTCGAACCATCAACAATTGAGTTGCAGTTTCGACGAATCGCACATGGCGGCGTCAAATTGCGCGACTTTGTTTTCCAGTACGCGTCTCCACCAGCAAACGATGATGACTCGCCAATGGAGCTTCGATTCGAAGTCCTAACCAACAGCGAACCGTCTACCAACATTCACGTCGTAATTGGCGGGAACGGTGTCGGCAAAACGACACTGCTCCGCGGCATGTCACACTCCTTGGCTTTGCCAGCCGGCGTCGAGCAAGAGGGCGCAGGAGTATTCACTGACCTTGAGGCAGACTGGGAACCCGGGCGAGATCCGTTCCCATTCTCCAATGTCGTTTTTGTTAGTTTCAGCGCATTCGATTCTTTCGCTTCCACCCCGAGCACCACCTCTCTGGCGGAGCCTGCCACACTGTTCGATGAAGGAAGCCCTCAAGTTCCGCTCGCATATATCGGATTGGGAAGTTTTGATGACGGCGAGGCACGGCTTCGAGACATTCACACTCTCGGAACCACATTCGTCAACAGCGTGGAGAAGTGCCTAGGGAATGATTCTCTACGACACAGGTGGCTTCGCGCCATGCAAGCACTTGAAGTGGATCCGCTTTTCCGTGATCTGAATATTCAAGAGGCCGTATCTGAAGTTGCGTCTGGCGTCGATAGCGATCTGCAGCGGGCGCAAGAAGCGGCAAAGTTGATGGACGCCTTCAATAGGGCAAGCTCCGGCCATAAGATAGTTCTACTTACTATCGCCCAACTCGTACGCAACGTACGTGAACGATCCCTCGTCCTCTTCGATGAGCCGGAGTCTCACCTGCACCCACCTTTGCTGGCGGCCTACACACGCGCACTTTCTGATCTTTTGACGGAGGCGAATGGTGCTGCAATCATTGCAAGCCATTCTCCAGTACTGCTGCAGGAAGTGCCCCGGAGCTGTGTATGGAAACTGCGACGAAGCGGTGGTGAGTCCATCGCTGAGCGACCACAAATCGAAACCTTCGGTGAAAATGTAGGGGTTCTGACCCACGAAGTATTTGGTCTTGAGGTCACAAAATCGGGGTACCATGCCGAGCTGCAACGAGCAGTAGCCGATCCGCAATCGGACTCGTTCGAAGCGGTAGCCAGCAGATTCGGCAACCAGCTGGGTAGCGAGGCACAAGGAATCGTCCGGATCATGCTGGCCGTTAAGGCCGCGGGGGGCACAAAACAGTGATTCGCATTCCTCTGCCCAGGGTAAGTTCCAGGGAAGCCTATGCGGCTTGCCTTGAGATGATTAAAGATCCCGAGACGAAAGAAGCCTACGAGGCCGCGATCGAATTCGTCGAGAACTGTGTTTCACAATTTGAGCGACACGCTCAAACACAGGATCTCCATCTGCTGGATTCCTGCGACTTCAGACCCGAGAGTGATAGCAAACTCGCTATCACGTCGAAAGACCTGTCCGACAAGCTATACACCGATCGCATGGCACACGCCAAATCATCTGGGCGTCGAATATACGATCAGATTCAACTGGCGGCACCTAACGGCGTTTGTCCACTTTGCGGAATACGTCGAGTGACAACACTCGACCATTACCTCCCCAAGGCATCTTTCGCAGCACTCTCCGTAGCCCCGCTAAATCTGATTCCAGCCTGCTCCGACTGTAACAAGTTCAAGCTCGACGTCGCTCCGACCATAAAAGAAGAACAAACTCTCATTCCTTACTTCGAAGACGCCTCAGATGTGCAATGGCTTCGGTGTGACGTCATTACAGAAAAGCCCGCCACTGTCTGGTTCACAGTCGTCGATCCTCCCCACTACCCCACAACCCTTATCAATAGGTTGCGGCATCACTTCAAGGTATTCAGGCTCGGAGAGCTGTACGCGCATCACGCGAATACAGACATGAGGAGTATTCGAATGGTGCTTCGTGGTCTATTCGAAAGCTTGGGCCCGCAAGGCGTGAGAGATTACCTTAAGGATCACGCAAAAAGTGCGTACGAAGCTGAAGGTGGCAGATGGAAATCTGCTATGTACAACGCCCTAGCGGAGAGCGACTGGTATTGCCGTGGCGGGTTCGATGCGCAAGCTATCTGATCATGAGCAGCGGATCAGGCCGACCGTCTGGTGTCGGGCAGATCTAGCGGCTCATGGTTATGCCACAAAAGGTGACGGTCGCCGCTGCGTAGCTCCGCGTCTCCCCACTCAAGCCGCATAATCCCCGTATCCATCGCGCAAGCGTAGGCCAGAAGGACTACGCCGCCGTCTGGGGCGAGCTGTCCCAGGTCCTTATGGAACTCTTGTTCCTGGATCTCCTCAAGTCCGAGATCCAATTCACCCTGCATGGGCTCAGGGCCGTGGCGCCGGATGAGGTCAGCCCGAAGGCCAACGGCGCGACGCAGTCGAGCCGCCGTAACCGGTACGTCTCGCTTGGCATAGCGGATCGGATAGAGCACCTGCCCAGCGACAACCATGACCGTGCGCGCCTGCAGACGCACTGCCGTGACGCCAGGGAGATCAGCGAGCCCCGCTTCCAATTCCTCGTACTGCGAGGCATGTAGACCATGGCCATAGGCTTCCAGGGTCTGCGTGCCCACACCTCGGTGCCCATCCCGCGCACGCTCGTGAGCTCTAGCAATACACTCTGGGATGCGCTTGGCCAGTGCTATTGCCAACTCGCCGAAGACACTCTGTGACCACGGTGTGTTGGCACTCGGATCCCTCATGTTGTTCCCCCTCCTACTCACGTCACCGTCAGAGGCAACTGCCAACTTGACGGTGACGTGGAGTCAGATCGACCACAAGGGTGCATGGCCGGCGTCTTTGTGGGAGGCCCGCAGCGGAGCCGGTGTTGCGCCATCAACTTGAGCTCGCGCGGATACCGCTCAAGGCTGCCTCACGGCTGGTAGGTACCGCGATGACGGTTGCTGACCTCTGGACTATCTGTGGACAGAGACCCGAGAAATTGGCCTGATCAAGCTGCTGACCAGCACGTTGTCCGCGAGGCAAAAGGGCCTCCGGAGCCGTGTGCGCAGGTTCGAATCCTGCCGGGGGCACCTTGTATCAGGTGCCCGAAGACCCCGCCATCAGCGCTTTCGCTGAGGACGGGGTCTTGGCGTATGTGCAGCCGTGTGCCGCTCGGAGCGGCCGTATGTCGGGGTCCGTGGACGGGATCTTGGAGCGTTCTCCCAGGTGAGCCTCGCAGAAACAATGTGGCCCCAGATACCGGGACAGGTGTGGGGGCCGCATCGCAATGCGGTACCGGTTCCCCTAGTCGGCGGTGACGCCCCAGTAGGCGATCTGCGCGGGCCTGCCGTCGCGGTAGAGCACTGTGCAGTTCCCTTGGGCGCGGTCCGGAAAGTCCAACTGCTCGGAGTCGAGTGCGGCGTCCCACTCCTCGTAAGTGGGTCGGCCGTGAGGAGCCCACGCTCGCACCTCGTCGTCGGTCAGCGGCCGCATGAACGGACCGTCGTCGGTGTCGGCGGCCTCGATCATGAGAGGGAAGTCCAACACGGAGCCCGTGCCGCCGGTGAAGATGTGCTCCTGCCACTCCGGGTCTTGCCACAGTTCCTCGACGGACCGCCCCTCGAAGCCGTGGGTGTCCCGCGCCAGCTCGTCTTCCTGCTCCTGCCGGAACGCGGCCGCCACATCACGCTGATACGGGCCCGTATGAGTCCATGCGTTGCCACCCATCCGCGTCCCCTCTCTTCGAACTGCTTGTCCAGGAGCGGAGCGTAAGAGACGGCACTGACAGGGCGCCCCGCCCCGACGACGGTCACACCCTGGAAACCACCCACAGCCCCATCAGGGAAGGCCGGCACCTCGCTGAGACGCACCGGCTCAGGCCCGACTCCAAGCCTGGCGATGCGAGCGACGTGGTACACCTGCTCCACCTGGTCGACCATGAGAACGCCTGAGAGCGGAGTGAGGGCCGATACCTGGCGCTCCTGGTACACCCGGACGTCGAGCTGCGTAGCAACTGCCTTCAGCTCGGTGACACCGACGAAGACGAGCACCGGCTCCACCAGTACCGGGAAGTCACCATAGTGCTCAAGCACTCGGGCAACTCGCTCTGCCTCCGCCCGGCTCTTGCGTGCGTAGGGCGGCCCGCTTGTGGTGGTGCTTCGCATTGATGCTGAACACTCCGCCGGGCCCGGTCAACAAGTGATCGACATCCACTTTGTTGGCCAAGGGACGGAGTGCAGGACGCGCCAGCCGTGGGGCCGTAAGCGGTTCAACTCGGCTCCCACTCGCCGCTCCCCCGCCGATCCCTTTCGCCAGGAGTCCCCATCCGAGGGCTGCCGCAGAAGCCGTGAGACGACTCGCTCCATCAGTCCCGGGCCTGATTCGGCGAGCAGATCTCGCAAGGAGTGCCCGGGAGGCACGTCGTCGCGGCACTCCCGTAAGACCGTGATGTCCCCCGTCCTGACGTCCGCCCAGCCGACCGCGGTGCCATCCGGCAGGTGTTTCGTAGCGGCGCAACGGTCCATCAGGGGCTTGCTCGTCCCACGAGTCCGGACGGCGGTCGTACGCGGCGTAGCCCAAACCCAGGTACTGAACAGGGTCGAGGTCGTGTTGAAGTTGTCAGCCCCTGATCCGGTGCACGCGGACCTGGCGTCGTGCGGTGGGCAGGGTCCGACCACCTGTCCATCCCAGCGCACCGGCGACGGGCCGGGCGGTCGTCACCGGCGGCTTCGTCGTCGGCGAGGCTTCCCCGGGGCGGGTGGTGCCTGGTGTGGTGTCAGAGCAGCCCTTGGGCGCCCTTGGCCAGGACGGAGAGGCCGCCGGTCAGGGCCAGGGCGAAGATGAGCCGGCGCACCCAATCCTCGGGGATCCTCGGTGCGAGCGCCCTGCCGACGAGGGCGCCCGCCACCATGGCGCCCACGGCCACCGACCAGGCCGGTCCGCTCAGCCGGGGCACGCCGTTGGCGGCCACCGAGAAGACGTTCACCAGAATTCCGTAGAACTGCGCGTTCGGCACGAACTCACGGACCGACCAGCCCGCATTCACCGCGTACAGCGAATACGGCGGCCCTCCGACTCCGGCGGCGGAATTCATGAATCCGCCCACAGCTCCTGCGGCGACAGCGCCTCTCCTCCCCGCCAGAGCCGGTATGCGCGCGCCTCCCATGACGGAAGCGACGGCCAGCGTCACCAGGATTCCGATGCCTGCCAGCAGCACGGGCTCCGGCAGTCGGGCCGCCACCCAGGAACCGGCGGGCACCGTGCACGCCGCGGCGATGATCAAGGGGATCATGGCGCCGACGCGTACCTGCCGCCACCCCGCGGTGAGGCCCACGGCGCTGATGGCTCCGGCCACGCAGTTCGCGAGGCCAACGCCCTGGGCAGTCCCGAGGACCAAGACCAGCGCGGGCACCGCGATGAGTGCGAAACCCATGCCGGTCAGCCATTGGACCGACGCACCCAGCATGACTGCGCCGCCCAGCAGTAACTCGGCCGCCGCTGCGCTCGCCACAGCTCACACCCACCGTCATCCGAGATGATCTACGCCATCCTCTCCAGAGGAAGGCCGCGAACGCAACGGCGCGGCACGACACGGGGAATTCTTCTGCACGCACGCGGGCGTCGGTCCGGTCTCCCGACGACGGGCTGCAGTCCTTGGCCCTGGTGTCGGTCAGCGGTAGAAGACGGAGACGCCGCCGTGGTGGGAGCAGGCGCCCTGGTGGTGGGCGGCGTACGAGTACGTGCCGTCGTTGCACAGGGCCGTCGCACCGCCGCCCGAGGAGCTGGAGCCGCCCGAGGAGCCGGAGCCGCCGCCGGACGACGAGCCGCCGGACGTCGAACTGCCGCCTGTTCCCGACCTCGCGGCGGCGTGCGCGGTGACGGTCACCTTCACCGTGACCGTCTCCGTCACCGTCGGCGCGGGCTCCGGCCGGGCGGTCTCCGTCGCCGTGGCGGTCGCGGTGACCGTGGCCGTGACCGTCGGCCGGGTCTTGTCGCTGACCGCCGTCTTCGTCGTGTCCGGCTTCTGGTCGTCCGCGCCGGCGCTGCCCACACCGATGAGGAACGCCAGGCCCAGCGCGGGCAGTACGAAGCGTTTGCGGGCCCACCTCGGTGCGGGACGGGCAGGCGGCGACGCGGGCGGAGGCTGCAGCGGCGGTTGAGGCGGGTAGTAGCTCACGGGGCCCCCTGGTGACGTGCGAGAGGGGCGAAACTACCCACACCGGGGCGTCAACTGTGAGGAAATGGTGAGGAAGTTGACCCAGTTGTGACCTTCTGGCGGCCCGTCGGCCGTGCGCGCAAGGCGGTTGACAGGTGCGGGCCGCGGTCAGGCTGGGCGCTCTTCCGGGGTGAACGGGCCGGTCGCGGGGGCGACGCACTTGTCGACGACGGTCTGCTCGCCGGCCGCCGAGCCGTCCAGGCAGAGCCGTCCGCCCCGGTCGCGCAGGTCGAGGAGGAAGCGCGTGGCCGTGCCGGACTGCTTGAGATCGTGGATGCGCTCGTCGATGTAGCCGAGGTCGTTCAGGATCTTCCTGACCTTGGCGGGGGTGGGCTCCGCCAGATTCCACAGCGCCTGGGCGATGCGCTGTTCATGGAGGTTGCTCGCGCACCAGTCGCGAGCGTTCAACTCCACCTCGGGGCCCGCCGTGGGGGCGATCGGCTCGACGTCGCTCGGCGGCCTCTCCCCCGACGGCGACGTGTGCGCCGGGCCCGACGGCGGCGCCTGCGGCGGAGCGCTCGCGGGGCACTGCCGCGCGATCTGCTGCAGCATCTCCGTGAAGGCCACGCCCTGTTGGGCACCCGCGCTGTCGGCGCGGCTGCCCGGCGATCTGTCCGCGTCCGGCTTCTCGGCGCCGCAGGCGGTGAGCGCCAGAGTCGCGAGAGCCGCCCAGGCGAGCGTCGGCCGCAGGCGGCGCGCGGAGCGGGCGGTCGTGCCGGTCGGTGCGGAGGTTCGATTTCTCATGCCCCGAGTCTGGAAGCAGGGCGTGGGCCACCACGTGAGCACGCGTACTCAGTTGCTCGGGCGCAGTCACTCAGACGTCGACGTAGACACGCCCCGGCGGCGACGCGCAGCTGATCACGCCTGGCTCACGAGCCGACGCCCATGCCGATGCGGGTCATGAGACGGGTCAGCGCCGAACGGGACGGCACGGCGAGCTTGCGGTAGACCGAGGACAGGTGCGTTTCGACGGTGCGCCGGCTGAGGTGGAGCCGGGCGGCGATGTCCTGGTTGCTCAGGCCCTCCGCCAGCAGCCCCGCCACCTCGATCTCACGTGCCGTCAGCTCCGACAGTTCCGCCGGGACGGCGGGCGTGCGGGGGACGACCTCGGGGCGGATCAACTCGGCCAGGTCCACGAGCAGTCGGGCGCCGCCGGCGACGGCGATGCGGTGGGCGCGGCGCCACATGGCGGCGGCGCGTTCGCCCTGGCCGGTGCGCCGCACCAGGGGCGCCGCGCGGAGCAGGCAGTACGCCTCCCACAGACGCTGACCGCAGTCGGCGTACTCCTGGGCGGCCGCGTCGAGGAGCCGGACGGCCCGGTCCGTGTCGCCGCGGTGCTCGGCCAGCGACGCCTCGGCCCGCCGGGCGGCCGCGCGCTGGCCTTCGAGGCCGAGCCGGTCGGCCTCACGCGCGGCCTGGGCGGCCCAGCGTCGGGCCTGGTCGAGGTCGCCCGTGGCGAGGGCCGCGCCGGTGAGCGTGTCGAGCTGGCCCGGACGGATCGACGGTTGCAGCAGGGGGAGTTCGCGGCCGCCGCCGGCCGTCGTGATGGCCTCCTGCGCGCGGTGCGCGTCGCCGCTCACGAACGTGGCGTGCCCGAGCATGCACCACGCCAGGGCGGGCCACCAGCCCTTGCTCCCGCTGGTCGCGGCGACGGCCTCCTCTGCGGTGGCCAGGGCACTGGTGTCCCCGAAAGGGCGGCTCAGCAGCAGCACGAGCGTCTTGACGGCGAGGGTGAACGCCAGAAGGTCGGGGCTGCCCGCGGCCCGCGCCAGGGTCTCCGCCTCCTCGGCCGCCTCCAGCGCGGACGGCAGGCGGCAGGTGGTGAGGTGGACGAACGCCTTGCTCGTCAGCAGGTGCGGCAGGACGTGGAGCCGGCCGCCGCGCCGGGCGATGTCGAGCCCGCGCGTGAAGTGCCGTTCGGCGTCCGGGTAGCGCTCCAGCAGGACTTCCGCCCAGGCCAGCCAACTCAACGACTCGCACAGGTCCGTGAGGCCGGGGTCGGTCAGTGCGTCCGTCAGCCGGGACGCGGCGTCGGTGTGCCGGACGGCCGCCGCCGTCTCGCCCTCGTACGCCTCGCCCAGGGCGGCCAGCGCGAGGGCCGCCGCCTCACCCGCGCAGTCGCCGTCGGCTCGGGCGAGGGAGACGGCTTCCGCGACGTCCGCGCGGGCCTCGGGGTAGGACGCCGTCAGCAGGGCGGACATGCCGAGGGCGAGCCTGAGGGAGACCGCCTGCCCGGGAGAGGGGCTCGGACGGCGGGACAGCTCGCGACGCAGCAGAGCGGTGGCCTCCGGGGAGTGGCCGAGGTGCCGCTCCACCACGGCGCACCAGGCGACGGCCTCCGTGCGCAGGAGCAGGTCCTTGCCCGACGTCTCGATCAGGTCGTGCAGCAGATCGCGGCTCTCGCGGAGGCTGCCGCTGACGCCGAGCGCCCGGGCGCGCGCCAGGACGAGTTCGTCTCGCCGCCGGGCGTGTCCGGGCGTGTCCGGCAGATGCGCGAGGACGACGTTCAGCAGGTGGGCGGCGGTGGCCGGCGCGGTCGACGCGCACCGAGCGGCGGACTCCTCCAGCACCGCGGCGGACTCGGCGTCCCAGCCGGTCATCGACCGCTCGACGTGGTGGGCGCGTTCGGTGGCGGGGGCGCCGCTGCGGGCCAGTGCTCGCGCGGCCCGCCGATGCAGCTCGGCGCGGCGCCCCGGGGCGATGTTCTCGTAGACCAGGGCCCGCACGAGCGGGTGGCGGAGCGCCCATCGGCCGCCCGGCGCGGCGCGCAGCACGTCCCGTGCCTCGAGCGCCCGGATCTGCTGCATCACGTCCGACACGTCCGACACGTCCGACACGTCTGATACATCCGACACGTCTGGTGCATCTGATGCGTTCGGCGCATCCGGCACCTCCGGGACGTCCGCCGTCTCCGGCGCCGTCTCCGGCGCCTCCGTCGGCTGCTTCGGCCCGTCCAGCTCCGACGGCGCCTCCACCGGCTGATTCGGCCCGTGCGCCCTCGCCGGCAATGCCTCGGCCTTCGGTGCGATCGCCTCGGCCACCATGGCGGGGGTGGCATGGGCGCCGAGCGCTGCCACCGCCTCGGCGACCAGGCGTTGTGACGCGGTCAGCGCGGTCAGCTCCTCGAGCAGCAGGACCGCGAGCCCGCCCTGCACTCCGACCGCGTCCGTCGCGCCGGGCCCGGTGGGGGCGCTGTGCGGGCGGGCTCCGCCGCGGTACGCGTGCAGCAGGGCGAGCAGGTAGAAGGGGTTGCCCTCGCTGGCGGCGTACAGCTGCTTCGCCTCATGCCCGGGAATGTCGGCGGCCAGCGTCCGGATGGACTCGTCCTCGGGGAGCGGGCCCAGCGTGAGGTGCAGGACGTCCGCGCTGTCGGCGCCGCGCGTCAGGGCCGCGGTCAGGGATGCGGGGGTCTGCCGGGCCCGCCGCGCCACGACCAGGAGGACCCGGCCGCGGGCGGGGTGCCGTATCAGGTGGTCCACGAGTTCCCGTGACGCGGGATCCGCCCAGTGCAGGTCGTCGATGGCCAGCACCAGGCCTCGTTCGCCCAGGCGTGCGAGGAAGGCGCTGATCGCACGGTGCAGTCCGAAGCGGGCGACGGCGCCCGAGTCTGACGTGACGGACGTGTCGCCCGGCGCCGCCTGCCGGATGCCGTGGAGCACCAGGTCCAGCTCGGGAAGTGCGGGGTCGGCGGCGACGACGCCGGGGTCGACGTCGGCGAGCGCGTCGGTGAAAGCCTGGAAGGGGACGTGCTGTTCGTACTCCGTGGCGCGGCCGCGCAGCACCGTGAGTCCGCCCCGGCGGGCCCGGGCGCAGACTTCGCCGAGCAACCGGCTCTTCCCGATGCCCGGCTCGCCGGCGATGTCGACGACCGCCGGTGCGTCGGGCAGGTCCGGGCCGGCCAGCAGGGCGTCAAGACGCGCGAGTTCCGCTGTTCTGCCCACCAGTTGTGTCACGCTCGCGCACCCTGCCCGCCCAGTCGGTCCCAGTTCCCCTCGACCATCCTAGAAGGGGCTACTGACACATATGGGGTGACATATATCGAGCCCGCCTCGGCAGGACGCCTCGATGCCGCGGGGGGCCTGGGCTGTGGTGGCCTACGCGTCGGCGGCCCCGACGGTCGACAGGGGGACGCGGAGAGCGCGGTGCAGTCGGGCGGAGGCGTCGGGGTCGAGGGCCGGCCTCGCGTGACGCAGGGACGCGCCGTGCCGACCGATCAGGGCCAGGTCACGCAGCTGACGCCGCAACTCGGCGACGGCGTTCGCGCGTTCGCCCGCGGCTTCGACGGCGCAGCCGCCGACCACCCGGATCGGATCGCCTGCGCCGAACAGGTAGGCCACCGCGGTGTGGAGCACGGCGGCCGCGGCCGGCTCGTGGGCGTCACCGGGTCCGGCCTGCCCGTCGTTGTGGCAGTACTCGCTCAGCAGGTGCTCGCCCAGCCCGTGCTTGATCTCCCCGAAGGCGGACGCGTTTCCCAACGCCCCCTCCCACAGGGCGTTGAGCATCGGTCGGAGGCCGACGGCGTACTCCGCCCGCTCAGGGGCCGGCAGGGCTTCCTGGACCCGCATCAGCCGCTCGGCCACGCCTACGGCGAACACCACGCGCTCCCCCGCGGACACGGCGGCCAGCCGGTCCGCCACCTCGGCCTGCAACTCCTGCCAGGTCGTCATCCGCGTCCACCCCAGTCGTGATCGATCACCTGCCGACGACCCTAGCCGCACGGCGCCCAGGGGCCGCGCCGCCCACCGGACGGGCACGCCGCAACCGACGGCGAGCGCGCCGGTGACCTGCGCTGACTCCCGGGGCGGGGCTTCGCCGGGTCGGGACGCGGCCCCTGTTCTATCGTGAGGTGAGAGGGGTGCCGGTGCGGTGTCCCGGCATCGGGCGGGCTGCGAACACGAAGTCGGCGCCGTCGCGGCGATGAGTCTGCCCGGGTTCACAGGTCTACCTGCCGACCGAGACAGACGAAACTCGTGACTCACCGGGAGCAGGACATGGGCCTCATCGACATCGAGATGTTCGCGACACTGGACCTCGTGGCGCAGTCACCCGGCGGCCCGGACGAGGACCCGGAGGGGTTTCCGTTCGGCGGCTGGCAGGCGCCGCTGTCGGACGAGGTCGCCGGAGCGCAGATCGTCGCCGCGTACGAGGGCACGGACGCCCTTCTGCTCGGCCGGCGAACGTACGACATCTTCGCCGCGTACTGGCCGCACCAGAAGGGCGGCGTGGACAACGAGATCGCTGCGCTCTTCAACAGCGTCCCGAAGTACGTCGCCTCCCGCGGCACGCCCGACCTCTCGTGGGAGGGATCGACGCACCTCGGCCCGGACCTGGTCGGCGCGGTGCGCGAGATCCGCGACCGGCACGAGCACGTGAAGGTCGTCGGGAGCCTCGACCTGGTGCAGACGCTCCTGCGGGAGAAGCTCTTCGACCGTCTCGACCTCTGGGTGCACCCGATCGTGCTCGGCGTCGGCAAGAAGGTGTTCGACGGCGGCGCGGCGCCCACGAACCTCACCCTCCTCGAACCGCCCACGACCAGCCCGAAGGGCACCGTGTACCTGCGTTACGGACTCGCCGACGGCACTCCCCGCACCGGGGACATGAGCGCACCGGAGCGCGGCCTCGGCGAGGACTGACGCCGGGTGGGCGTCAGTAGCGGTGGCCCGGCCAATGGGGGGACGTCCAGCGGTCCTCGCCGGTGAGAGCCAGCAGCTGTATCCGGTGACGCAGGTCCGCCGGTGCGTGCGACGTGCGCAGCCGCGTCGCGGCGTGGCCGAGCAGCCAGCCGACCAGTTCGGCGCGCAGCTCCTCCTCGTCGTGCTCGGGCCAGTGGACGTGCCACGGCAGGCTGTCTCCCAGGAGTTCGTACTCCCAGTGCCCGGCCGCCTCGGCGAGACGCCGGTCGCTGGGGCCCCCGGTGTGCTGCTCCCAGTCGGCGAGCCAGGGGCCGAGCGTTCCGGACGCCTCGGCGCACATCGCGAGGACCTGGTGCGCGGGGACGGCCGCGTCCGGGTCGGTGAGGCTCTGCACCCACCAGGCGTGCAGGAACTCGTCCACGGCGGCGGCCTGTTCACCGGGCCACTGCCGCCAGCGGGCGCGGGCGAAGGAGTGACCGGCCTCTTCCAGACCGGACAGGGCGCGCACCCGTCCGGCGACGAGGGCCGTGGCGAACTGCGGCAGGATGCGGCGCAGCACGGCCGCGTGATCGTTCCAGTCGACGGCCTGCCAGGTCCGTCGCAGGAGGTCCGGATCCAGTTCCACGTCCGGGGTCTTGAGGAGGGACACCTCTTCCGGATCGCCCCAGTGGCATGAGCAGTTGTGCTCGTCCGGGTGTGCGGTCATGCCGTGGAAGACGTCGGAGAGGTCGTCCAGGGCGGCGGCGAGGCGGCGGCGTGCGGCGAGATGCATGTGGGTGCCCGGCCTTCGGGTACTCCGTCCGGCTCGCGCCGGCCGAAGAGCGTCACGCTACACGGCGCCGATCAGGCGTTCGGCGGGGCGGGGGCGTTCGGCGGGGCGGTCGTGCTGTGGCGGACGCGCAGCTCGACCGGGATGAGGGTGAGGGAGGGCTCCGGCGCCCGGGTCGGCTGGGGCGGGGCGTCGATCCGGGCCAGGAGGACGCGCAGGGCGATGGTGCCGATGTCGGTGAAGTCGGTGCGGATCGTGGTGAGCGGGGGAAGGAAGTGGGCGGCTTCCGGGATGTCGTCGTAGCCGACCACGCTGACGTCCTCGGGGACGCGGCGGCCCGCCTCGTGCAGGGCGCGCAGAACGCCGAGCGCCATCTGGTCGTTCGAGACGAAGACCGCGGTCAGGTCCGGGTCCTTCGCCAGTTCGCGGCCCCGGTCGTAGCCCGAGTCGGCGGTCCAGTCGCCGACGAGGGGAGCGTGCACCTCGGCCCCCGCCGCCTCGAGGGTGGCGCGCCAGCTGTCCGCGCGACGCTCCGCCGACGTCCAGCCCGCCGGGCCGGCGAGGTGGCGGACCGTGGGGTGGCCGAGCGAGAGCAGGTGCCGCGTCGCCTTGTGGGCGCCGGTGCGCGCGTCGGAGGTGACCACGGGCGTGCCGTCGCCGAGCTCGTTGTCCATGACGACCAGCGGGGTGTCGAGGTGGGCCTCCGCGAGGGCGCGCGCCAGCCGGACCTGGGGGGCGATGGCGATCACGCCGTCCGCGCCCTCCGCCGACAGCCGGTCGGCCGCCCGCACCACCGTGTCCCGGTCCGCGGTGTCCAGCGCGATCGAGCTCACCAGGTAGCCCGCCTCCTGCGCCGCCGTGTTGATCGCGGTCAGGGTCGAGGCGGGGCCGTAGCGGGCCGCGTCGAAGGAGATCACGCCGAGCATGCGGGTACGCCCGCTGGCCAGCGAGCGGGCGCTGCTGCTGGGGCGGTAGCCGAGCGTGCGCATCGCCGTCCGGACCGCCTCCCTCGTCTCGGCGCGGACGGCCGGGTGGTCGTTGAGCACCCGGGAGACGGTCTGCTTGGAGACGCCCGCCAGCTTCGCGACGTCGTCCATCACCGGGCGGGCTCCGGCGAAGTTGCGTCTGCTGCGCCCCCTGGGCGCCGGGCCGTCGGCAGCGCTACCGGTCATGGTGGGGGCTTCTTCCTGGGCTGGCCGGACTGGGCGGAGGCGCCCGGGCGCGGGCGGAGGTGGGGAGGCTTCCGCCAGCGGGGGCGGGCTTGTCCGGGCAGTGGCGCTGTTCGTGCGGAACCGCCCGGCGCATCCACAGGATAGGTCCGGACGGGGGGCGAGGGGACGGGTGGGCGAGGCGACGGGTGGACCGTCGGCCGGCCGGACGACGGGACCGGCCGGGGAGGCGGAGGGACGCAGGAGGCGGCCGGGGAGGCGGGGGACGCAGGAGGCGGGCGGGGTCAGGGGCCTGTCGGGCCCAGGTCGGGGACGTCGGTGAGGTGGACCTCGGACGTCGTGGCGCCGTGCAGTTCGAGGAGGACCAGGTCGTTGGCCCCGCTGCGCAGGACGGGCGCGGGGACGTAGAGGGTGCGCTGGGGGCCGCGGTTCCAGTAGCGGCCGAGGTGGAAGCCGTTGATCCAGGCCTGGCCCTTGGTCCAGCCGGGGAGGGAGAGGAAGGCGTCGGCCGGGGTCGACACGTCGAAGACGCCGTGGTGGAAGGCGGGGCCGGCGGAGGCGAACGCCTCGGGGACGGGGAACCGCGAGGTGAAGGTCCCGGCGGTCGCGCCCTCGGGGCCGGAGGTCTCGGCGCCGGCGGTCTCGGGATCGGCGGTCTCGGAGGTCTCGGGATCGGCGGGGGCGTTCGCGGCGGTGAGGGCCGCGAGGGAGGGGGCGTCGTCGAGCGGGAGCGCGTGGCAGTCCCAGTCCCGCAGGGGTCGTCCCAGGAAGGTGACCGGGCCCAGCAGGCCCTTCGGGACGCCGATGCGGGGCCCGTAGTTGACCCGGCCCATGTTCTCCACGAGCACGTCGAGGACGGCGCCCGCGCGCGGGACGTGCACCGGCAGGCTCTCCTCGTAGCGCTCGCGCTCCAGGACGCCGGCCGGGGCGCCGTCGAGGAAGACCTGGGCGCGGTCCCCCACTCCCCCGGCGAAGTGGAGCAGGCCGTCCCCCGGGGTGGGGACGGTCGTCCGGTAGAGGGTGTAGCCGGAGCGCCGCCCCATGTCGTCGGCGGAGAGCGGGTCCGTGGCGCGGACCGGGCGGCCGGCCGACCCGATGAGGGACGTGCGGTGGGTCAACCGGACTGCGGTCGGCGGGAGTTTGGGCGACGGCGCCGGGACGGGCTCGTCCGGGACCGGGGCGTGGCGGGCGATGACCTCGCGGAAGGCGTGGTACTTCGGGCCCGGGTCGCCGCTCTCGGTGAGCGGGGCGTCGTAGTCGTAGGAGGTGACGGTGGGCACGTAGGCGTGATGGTGGTTGGCGCCGTTGGTGTAACCGAAGTTGGTGCCGCCGTGGAACATGTAGATGTTGACGGAGGCGCCCGCGGAGAGGAGCCGGTCCAGGTCGGCGGCGGCGTCCTCGGCGTCCCTGCCGTGGTGCGGGCCGCCCCAGTGGTCGAACCAGCCGATCCAGAACTCCGAGCACATCAGGGGGCCTTCGGGCTGCGCCTCGCGGAGCCGGCGCAGCGACTCCTCCACGCGGCTGCCGAACGTGCCGGTGGCCAGGACGCCGGGCAGCGTCCCGTTGCGGAGGTGGTCGCCGGCGGTCTGGTCGCAGGTGAAGAGCAGTTCCTCGACGCCCCGGGAGCGCAGGGCGTGCTCGATGTGCTTGAGGTAGGCGACGTCGTCGCCGTACGCGCCGTACTCGTTCTCCACCTGCACGGCGACGACGGGGCCGCCCGACGCCGCCATGTACGGCAGGAGCGGCGGGAGGAGGAGGTCGAGGTAGCGGTCGACGGCGTCCGTGAAGCGGGGGTCGCTGGTGCGCAGGCGGATGTCGGGGTCGGCGGTGAGCCAGTGGGGCAGGCCTCCGCCGTCCCACTCTGCGCAGATGAACGGGCCGGGACGGAGGAGGACGTGCAGGCCCTCGGCCGCGGCCAGGCGCAGGAAGCGGGGCAGGTCGAGCAGGCCGTCGAGGACCAGGGCGCCGGGTTCGGGCTGGTGGAGGTTCCAGGGGAGGTACGTCTCGACGGTGTTCAGGCCCATGAGGCGGGCCTTGCGCAGCCGGTCGGCCCACTGGTCGGGGTGGACGCGGAAGTAGTGCATCGCCCCGGAGATGATGCGGAAGGGGGCGCCGTGGAGGAGGAAGCCGTCGGAGGCGGTGGCGAGGGCGGGCATGGGGTCCCTTCGGTGGGATGGGGCGGGGACGGGGCGGTCTGCGTCAGGGGGACGGCCGGTGCGTCGACCGGCGTGTCGTGCGGGCGAGCCAGAGGGTGGACGCCAGGCAGACGGCCGAGACGGCCGCGAGGATGAGGGGGACGGCCCGGACGCCCGACCACTCGATGATCTTGCCGAGTGCCGGCCCCGCGGCCACGCCGCCCAGCATGGACGCGGCCATGACGATCGCGCCGGCCCGGCGGGCGCCGGGGGCGACCCTGCTGAGCCAGGGCAGGCCGGTGGGGAAGATCGGGGCGATGAAGAGGCCGACGCCCGCGTAGGCGTACGGGGCGATGCCGGGGACGGCCGCCAGGAGGAGGCAGGCCGTCATGCCGGCGCAGGAGACCGTGATGATCGTCTGGGCGGAGAAGCGCAGGGCGATCGGGGCGGCCAGGAAGCGGCCGACGGTCATCATCAGCCAGTAGACGCTGGTCGCGGTGGCGGCCGCGCCCGCGCCGTAGCCGACGGACTCCAGGTGCGTGGGCTCCCAGCCGCCCACGCCCGCCTCGATGCCCACGTGCAGGACGTACAGGGCGACGAAGACGGCGAGGACGGAGCGCAGGGCGGCGCCGACGGGTGCGCGGTCGCCGGTGTCGGAGGACGCGGGGCCCGGTGCGTGGTCCCTGACGCCCCGCAGGCAGAGCAGCAGGGGGAGGTTGGCGAGGGCGAACGCCAGGAAGAGGGCCGGGTAGTGCTCGGAACCGACGGCTCCGATCAGGGCGGGACCCAGGATCGCGCCGACGCCGAAGTGGGCGTTGAGGATGTTGAGCATCGCGGTGGAACGGCGTCCGAAGCCCGTCGCGAACAGACGGTTGAGGCCGTAGTCGATGCCGCCGAAGCCGATGCCGGCCACGAGGGCCGCGAGGAGCGCGAGGGGCCAGCCGGGGGCGAGGGCGAACCCTGCGGCCCCGGCCGCCATCAGCAGGTAGGCGACGGCGAGGATCCGGCGGTTGCCGGTGCGCCCGAAGAGCCGGTCGAAGAGGAGGACGCCGGCGACGCCGCCCGCGAAGTGGGCGCTCAGGCCGAGGCCCGCGGCGGAGGGGGAGAGTCCGAAGTCGTCGCGCAGGGCCGGGATCGACGGCCCGTAGAGGGCCTGGAGCGCGCCGATGAGCACGAATCCGAAGCAGGACGCGACCACGGCGGACGTCGTGAAGACGGGACCGGCCTCCACGGAGTCCGCGCCGGCGCCGGCTTCGGCGACGACGGGCCGGGCTGCGGCGTCCACGACGGGCCCGGCTTCGGCGACGACGGGGCCCGCCGGGGTGGGGGACGGGGATGCGGCGGCCGAGGCGCGCCGCGCCGGGGGGCGGTCTGTCACGCGGACTCCAGGACGGACGGCCCACGGCGTCGTGGGGGGGCGGTGTGATGCTCCGACGACCGTCGATGTTACCGGTAACATGCCGAGCGTCAAGAGTGCGGAGAGACCCGGCGGACCGGGCCGCCGCGCTCGATGCGCCGGGTCCGCGAACTCGATGGGATGAGCGGTCCGGTGCGCGGCCGGTGAGCGTCGGTGCATGGCCTGGCACGCGGTCCGGCGCGCGGCCGGTGAGCGTCGGTGCGCGGACTGGCACGCATTCCGGCGCGCGGTCAGGCGCGCCGGTCAGGGCACGGCTTGGTTGCGACAACGCGGTCCCGCTGCAGGGGAGTCGGCGGGAGCGGCAGCATGCGGGGCATGAGCCGAGACCGGTACGTCGACTTCCTGCGGGCCTGGGCGATCCTGCTCGTGGTGCTGGGGCACTGGCTGATCACGGGGCTGGTCCGGCACCCGGACGGGACGCTCACCGCGCCGGAGATGCTGCGCGCGCTGCCCTGGACGCAGTGGCTGACACTGGGCTTCCAGATCATGCCGCTGTTCTTCCTGGCCGGCGGGCACGCGGCCGGCGGATCCTGGGCGCGCTGCCGGGACGCCGGCGGAAGCGCCGCCGGGTGGGTGGGGCAGCGGGCGGTCCGGCTGCTGCTGCCGACGGCCGTGTACAGCGGTCTCGTCCTGCTGGCCATCGGCGTGTGCGCCCCGCTCGGCGTGGATCCCGCGACCCTCGCGATGGCGGGCTGGGCGATGGCCATGCAGTTCTGGTTCCTGCCGGTGTATCTGCTGATCAGCGCCCTGACGCCGGCGCTGTACGCGCTGCACGAGCGGTGGGGGGCGCGCGTGCCCGTGGTCATGGGGGCCGTCGGGTTCGGCGTGGGCTCGCTCGTCGCGGTCGTCGGGCCGCCCCGCTCCGCGTTCGTCGAGGCCGCCGGGGCGGTGAACTACCTGCTCGTGTGGGGCGTCGTCTACCAACTCGGCTTCTGCTGGCGGGACGGTCTGCTGGCCGAGGGCGGGCGGCGGGCGCCGATCGCCCTGGCGGCGGGCGGTGGGGCGGTGTTCGCCGCACTCGTCGGGCCCGGACCGTTCCCGGTCAGCCTCATCCTGGTGACGGGGCAGGATCCGAGCAACACCGATCCGCCGTCGGCGGCCCTGCTGGCCTGGGCCGTGGCGCAGGCAGGGGTGGCGCTGTGGATCGCGCCGGCCGTCCGCAGGGCGCTGGAGGGAGACCGGGCGCGACGGGCGGTGCGAGCGCTCGGATCCGGCAGCATGGCGCTCTACCTGTGGCACATGCTGCCCGTGCTGATCGTCGCGGCCGCCTTCTACCTCACCGGTCTCGCCCCCGAGCCCGGGTACGGCTCGGCGGGCTGGTGGGCCCTGCGGGCGCCGTGGCTGCTGGTGCTGGGGGCGGTGCTGGCCGGGGTCGTCCGGGCGTTGCGTCCGCTGGAGCGGAGGCTGGCCTCCGCGGAGAGGGCCGTCCGGCCCGACGCCGGGCTGCGCGGCGCGGCGTCCTGGCGTGTGTGGGCGGGGCTCGGGGTGAGCGTCTGGGCGCTGGTCTTCTTCGCGGGTCACGGGTTCGCGCCCGCGGGTGCGTTCCCCGTCCCGGCGGCGGTGGGGCTGGCCGCGGGCACGGCCCTGCTGGCCCTCCCGCGCCGAGGCGGCGTCCTGGCCGGCGCGGACGGCCCGAAGGGCGGGGCGAGCGAAGCGGCGAAGGGCGGGGCGGACCCGGGCGACGAGCGCGACGGCCCCGGCGACGAGCACGGGGACGACGGCAGGCGCGGGGACGACGGGGGGCGCGGGGACGACGGGGAGTTGCAGCGGATCGTCTGAGAGGCGGCCGATCCGCCGGACGGCCGGTCACGCCGGACGGCTGCGTCGGGCGGGCGGTCGGGCGACCGGTCACGCCGGACGGGCGGTCATGCCGGACAGCCGCGTCGGACGGACAGCCGCGTCGGGCGGGCGGTCACGCCGGACAGCCGGTCGGGCGACCGGTCACGCCGGACAGTCACGCCGGACGGGCGGTCGCATCGGTCGGGCGGGCGGTCACGCCGGACAGCCGGTCGGGCGACCGGTCACGCCGGACAGCCGCGCCGGACAGCCGGTCACGCCGGTCACGCCGGTCGGGCGGGCGGACGGTCAGGCGGGCGGGCGGACGGCCGGTCGGGCGGGCGGTCACGCCGGACGGCCGCGTCGGACAGCCGGTCACGCCGGACGGCCGGTCGGGCGGGCGGTCGCGTCGGGCGGACGGCTGCGTCGGTCGGGCGGGCGCGTCGGGCGGGAGAACGACGGGGCGCCGAGATCCGGCGGCGTCCGAAGGGGCCGCGAGAGGCCCACCGAGGCCGCGAGACCTGACGGCCACCTGGCAGGGCAGGGCGCAGCACCGGCGTCGGAGCGGGCGTGAGCGTGGGCGCGGGGAGGACTCCGGACGGCCCGCCCCGGCGTGGGTGCGGGCGCCGCGGGCGCGGGCGGCGGGCGCGCCGAGAGCGGGGCAGGCGCAGGCGCGCCCGGGGCGGGGCGGGCGGTGGGCGGTCAGGCCGTGCGTTTGCGGGGAGTCGCCTTCTTGGCCGTCTTCTTGGCGGTCGTCTTCGCGGTCGTCCCGGCGGTCGCCTTCTTCGCCGTCGACGTGGTCTTCTTTGCGGCGGTCTTCTTGGCCGTGCTCCCGCTCGCCGTGGTCTTCTTCGCGGTCGCGGCGGACTTCGCCGTCGCCCTGCGCGGCGCGGCCGTGGACTTCTTCGCCGTGGACGTCGACTTCTTGCCGCCCGTCTGCTTGGGCGAGGCGCCGGCCGACTTGCGCTGGGGCAGACGTCTGACCTCGGCCTTCTCGGCCGCCTCCGGTTCCTGCGCGGACGGCGACGCCTCGCCCCGCGACTCCTTCGCCGCCCGGACGCTCTTCTCCAGGGCCGCCATCAGATCCAGCACCTTTCCGCTGGACGGCGCGGACGGGGCCTCGGGAGGCGCCTCGCCGGCGGCCTTCGCCGCGACGACCTCCTCCACCGCCTCGCGGTACTCGTCGTGCAGGTCCTCCAGGTCCACCTCGCCGAGGGTGTCCATCAGGGCGTCCGCGAGGTCCAGCTCGTTGTCGCGGACGGTGACGGAGGTGTCCGGGGCGATGCCCTCGGGCGCCCGGACCTCGTCCGGCCAGAGCAGTCCGTGCATGGCGATCGCCTCGCCGACCACGCGGAGCATGCCGAGCCGCTCACGGCCACGGAGGGCGTACTTCGCGATCGCGACCTTGTTGCTGCGCTTCAGGGCCTCCCGCAGCAGGGTGTACGGCTTGGCCGCCGGAGCGCCGCCCGCCTGAAGGTAGTAGGCGGCGTCCATCTGGAGCGGGTCGATCCGGTCCGCCGGCACGAAGGCGACGATCTCGATGGTCTTTGCGGTCGGGAGCGGCAGGTGGGAGAGGTCCTCGTCGGTGATCGGGATGATCGTGCCGTCCGCGTCCTCGTAGCCCTTGCCGATCTCCGCCGACGACACCTCGCGCTCCTCCAGCTCGCAGACCTTGCGATAGCGAATGCGGCCGCCGTCCTCCGTGTGGATCTGGCGGAAGGAGATCGAGTGGTTCTCGGTGGCGTTCACGAGCTTGATCGGAATGCTGACGAGACCGAAGGAGATGGCGCCGTTCCAGATGGATCTCACGTGCAGCACCTTTCCGGCCGAGCACGGGTGGCATGAGGTGAGGTGATATCAGCCGTTTTGTGTGATTCTCATCGTATGACGCCGATCACCGAGGTGGAGGGCAGGCGGCTCGCGCTCAGCAACCTGGAGAAGGTGCTGTACCCGGCGACCGGCTTCACCAAGGGCGAGGTGCTGCACTACTACGCGACCGTCGCCGACGTCCTGCTCCCCCATCTGCGGGACCGGCCGCTGTCCTTCCTGCGCTACCCGGACGGGCCCGGCGGCCAGGTCTTCTTCGCCAAGAACGTGCCGCCCGGGACGCCGGACTGGGTCGCCACCGCCGAGGTGCCGCGGTCGGAGGGGCCGGCCCGGATGGCAGTCGTGCAGGACCTGCCGAGTCTGGTGTGGGCGGCGAATCTCGTCACCGAGTTCCATACGCCCCAGTGGGTGATCCAGGAGCCGGAGACCGCCGACCGGCTCGTCTTCGACCTCGACCCCGGTGCGCCCGCCACCGTCGTCGAATGCTGCGAGGTCGCGGTGTGGCTGCGCGAGCGGCTGGCGGCGGACGGGATCGAGGCGTTCCCGAAGACCTCCGGGTCCAAGGGGCTGCATCTGCTGGCGGCGGTGCGGGGGGCGTCGTCCGAACGGGTCACGGAGTACGCCAAGCGGCTGGCCGTGGAAGCGGAGCGGGCCGCTCCGGGGCTGGTGCTGCATCGCATGACGCGGAGTCTGCGGCCGGGGAAGGTGTTCGTGGACTGGAGTCAGAACGCGGCGCGCAAGACGACGGCCGCGCCGTACACGCTGCGGGCGCGGGCGGAGCCGACCGTGTCGGCTCCGGTCACGTGGGAGGAGGTGGAGGGGTGCCGGTCCGCGGGGGCGCTCACGTTCTTCGCGGCGGATGTCGCTTCGCGGGTGCGGGAGATCGGGGATCCGTTGGGGGCGCTGTTCGAGGCGGGGCGGGCGGGGGCGGTGCCGGCGTGAGGGTGGGGGTGGGGACGGGGGTGGGGGCCGGGTTCCTTCGCCCCCGCCGCCCCTGCCCGTCCCGTCATCAGGGGCGCGCTGCCCCTTCGGCTCCCGTCAGGGGGCCTCCCCCTGGCCCCTGTGTCGGCCCTCGACGGGCCTCGTCCTCAAAAAACGCCGGACGGGCCGAGAGGCGACCAGGTTCTGCGGTCTCTTGCCATGGCGTGGAGGGCCTCGACGTCCGCCGGTTTGAGGACTCCGCCCAGGCGGGCCAGGCCGGGGAGGTCGGTGTCGGTCAGGACGCGGACCCGGCGCGGGGGGCCGGTGAAGGCGACGTCCGCCGGGCCTACCAGGGCGAGCACGGGACGGACCTCGGCCGTGAGCGCGTGGGACGCGCGGTCGGCGGCGCCCCTGATCGCGCGCAGCAGGGGCTCGGGGTCCCGGCGTCCCAGGCCGACCACGGGGTCGGCGATCCGCACCCGCTGCTTGCGGGCGTACAGCGTGTGGACGGAGAACAGGCCCGCCGGGCCGATGGCCAGGTGGTGGAGTCGGCCGCCGCCCGGGAGCGGCAGGGAGTGCAGCGTGTGCCAGCCTGCGCCGTCGAGCCGGTCCAGGGCCTCGCCGACCGTCTGCTCGGCCGCGAGGGAACGCCGGCGCGGGTCGGTGCGCAGCCGGTGCGCGGGGCCCGGGTCGCGCTCGAGGTCGACCAGGAGGGCCTCGCCGGGGCGGTTGGGCGCCAGGTCGTCGTCCGGGGGGAGGGCGAGCCGGGCCAGCTCCGCCGGCGTGGGGACCGGGGGCGGGCCGATGGTGACGGGGCCGGTGACGAAGGGGCCGAGGACCTCCAGGACGTCCTCCCTGCGATCGTCGCGGATCAGGTTGATCCTGGCCGCCTCACGGTCGTACCAGGCGATGTTCCTGCCGTCCGTGAGGCAGACGTAGAGCCGCTCCCGGCCATGCCTCCAGGTCGGTATGACGCGCAGTCCGTTCATGCACCATCACCCCACGACCATGGGAACAGGAGGGACGCTCCGGGGCAAGAAGGCGGTTACCCGTGGAGCGAGTTGGGCAGAGCCTAGGGAGCGCGTTTGGGGAGGCGCCGTTGCGGACTCGCAGGAAGCGACCCGACGTACCGGAACCGGATCGTCCGTGGAGCGAGATCGTGCCCGGGCTGTGGATGGGCGGCCATGAGTTCCGGGGACGCTCCGGAGAACGGGAGCTCGCCGTGGTGCGGGACGAGTTCGATCTCGTCCAGACGCTGACCCGGGCGAGGCCGGGACACGGGCCCGGGCCCGGCGTGCAGCACCAGGTGTGGCCGATTCCCGACGGGCCGTTGGACGGCACCCAGCTCGCCGGGGTGATCCGACTGGCCCAGGCCGCGGGCGACGCGCTGGACGCGGGGCGGACGGTCCTCGTGCGCTGCTACAGCGGCTACAACCGGTCGGGGCTGGTCGTCGCCCACGCCCTGGTGTGCCGGGGCTCCTCGGCCGACGACGCGATCCGGCTGATACGGTCACGGCGCTCACCGTGGGCCCTGCACAACGAGCTGTTCGTGGAGTACCTGCGCGCGGGACTGCCGACGGCCCGGCTGATCGAGGAGTTGGCCGAGTAATCGTTTCGCCCGGGATCAGCGCGCCTCGGCGCCGGCTCGCTCCGCCGGCCCACCGGCCCACCGGTACGCAAAACGGACTTCCTTACGAATTAAGGTGTGCGGAAGCCAGTAACGACGTCGCCCACAGACCGTCGCCACCGGCCGTAAGCCGTCATCATCGGTCAGAAGCCGTCGTCGTCGGTCGTAGGCCTCGTCACCGGCCGCAGGCCGGAGGAGTCACAGGAGTCCCGTGTTCCGCAGTCGTCCCGCCGCTCCCGGCGATCCCGACGCCGGCGATCCCGACGCCGGCGCGCCCGGCCGTTCGGGCGGGCCGGCCCGCGCCCGGTGGGCGGCTGCCGCCGTCGGCGTCGTTCTGCTGGGCTCGACCGTCGTGGGCTGCGGGGACGCCGGCGACCTGCAGGGGGCCGGCGCCACGCCGACGGCGATCAGCCCCGACCGGCTCTGGCCGGATCTGACCCCCGCCTCCCGCCCCGCCTTCGACATCGGCGAGGTGGAGACCGAGGTGGTGCGGGGCGTCACCGTGCCCGGCGGCGACATCCGGGCGGTGGACCCGGTCACGGTGGTCCGCCGGGAGATCGCCCAGAATCCGGGCGACTACGGTCCGGGCGCGTACGCGGAGACCGCCAGCCGGATGGCGGACTGCGGCAAGAGCGGAGCGAAGGCGGCCGAGTGCCCCGTCCTCAAGCCGTACTACCGCGATCTCACCGGAGACGGTCACGACGATCTGACGCTGGGCTTCCGCCAGCTGCCCGGGAACCTCACGGCGGTCCGCGTCTACACCGTCCGCAAGAACCGGCTGGTGCAGATCATGGGCTACGAGGACGCCGTCAGCAGCGTGGAACTGGCCGCGCGGTCCGTGATCATCCGCGCCCCCTCGGAGGTCGCCGGGTACGAGTACCGACTGCAGTGGACCTGGGACCAGCAGCAGCAGGCCATGCTGCTCACCCACGACGAGATGCTGCGCACCGGCGGCCGCAAGCACGCACCGCGGTCGTCCGCCTCCCCCTCCCCCGCTCCCACCTCCGAAGCCACGACTCCTCCGACGGCCGCCGACCGGCCCTCGTCCCCGTCGGCGTCCGCGCCGGAGTCCGCCTCCCGTGCCGCCTCCTCCCCCGGGAGCGGCCGATGAGACTGGGGGTGCCCTCGTGGGCCGGCACGCTCGCCGTGAAAGCTGCCGTCTTTATCACGGTCATGTGCTGTGCGCTGGCGGCCCTGCTCGGCGTGCTCGTGCACGTCTCGGTGACGGACCAGACCGTCGGCCAGGCCCGCCACCTCGCGCTGTCGAGGCTGAAGGAGGCGACGGCGGCGTTCGAGGCCGGGGACTCGCTCGGCTGGGGCGCGAGCGTCGACCCGCGGGGACTGCCCGTCTCGCTGCGGGAGTTGGCGGCGGCCGGGGAGCGCGGCACCATGGTCGCCGACCGCGACGGACGGCCCACGATGTGGGCGGCGGGCCCGGTGGACGGCGGTCGGGCCCTCGCGGTCGCGGTCGACTACGCGCAGAGCGCCCGCACCATCGAGGCGCTGGACACCGCGATCCTGTGGTCGTCGGCGCTGGCGATCGGGGCGACGCTGCTGGTCGGCGCGGTCGCGGTGACCCGCGTGACGCGGCGGCTGCACACCACCGCGCAGGTGGCCCGGCGGATCACCGCGGGCGATCTGGACGCCCGTGTGAACGACCCCCGCACGAGGGAGCCGGGACGGCCGCGGGACGAGGTGGGCACCGTCGCCGTCGCGCTGGACTCGATGGCGTCCTCGCTGCAGGGCAAGCTGCTGAGCGAGCAGCGGTTCACCGCCGACGTGGCGCATGAGCTGCGCACACCGCTGACCGGGCTGCATGCGGCGGCCGAACTGCTGCCGCCGGGACGGCCGACGGAGCTGGTGCGCGACCGGGTGGCGGCCCTGCGCACGCTCACCGAGGACCTGTTGGAGATCTCCCGGCTGGACACCGGACGGGAGCGGCTGGAGCTGGACGCCGAGGACCTGACGGCGCTGGTGGTGCGCGTCGTGCGGGCGGCGGAGGCCTCGGACGGGGCGAGCGGCGCCGGGGGTGCGGGAGCGTCCGGCGGAGCCGCCGCAGCCGAGGGCGCGGGCGGTGCGGCGAGCGCGGGCGGCTCGACGGCCGGCATGGTGGTCACCGTCGTCCGGGACGCGCGCGTCGAGACCGACCGGCGGCGCCTGGAGCGGGTGCTCGGGAATCTCCTGGCCAACGCGCGCCGGCACGGGCGGGCGCCGGTCGTGCTGACGGTGGACGGGCCGGCGGTGACCGTGCGGGACCACGGGGACGGCTATCCGGAGTACCTCGTCACCCACGGGCCGCAGCGGTTCCGCACCGAGGGCGGGGCGAAGGGGCACGGCCTGGGGCTGACGATCGCGGTGGGGCAGGCGGAGGTGCTGGGGGCACGGCTGACGTTCGCCAACGCGCCGGACGGCGGCGCCGTGGCGACCCTGACACTGCCTCAGACGCCTCCGGCCGCGAGCGGCCTCCCCGATGGCGCAGCGTGACGGGCGGTGCGCCCGAACCGCTCCTAGTCTGGCGATAAGTCAGCTTCACCCTCTTCGTGGAGGTATCGCCATGTCCCTGCGCTCCGCTCTCACCCGCCTCGCCATAGTCGCCGCGGCCGGCGCCCTCGCGTCCTCCGCGGCCGTCGCCCCGGCCCTCGCCGACGGCGGGGACGGCGTCCACGCCCATCAGGGCGCAACGGACGGCCGGCAGAACGAGGGCGGCGAGGACGGCGACGACTGGCGGCCCGGCGGCGGCGACGGCGGTGACGGCGGTGGCGGCGGCTGGCAGTCCGGCGGCAACGGCAACCAGTGGCAGTCCGGCGGCAATCAGAGCGGGAACCAGTCGAGCGGCCATCAGAACGGCGGCCAGTCCGGCGGCAGCCAGTGGCAGTCCGGCGGCAACGGCAACCAGTGGCAGTCGGGCGGCAATCAGAACGGCAACCAGTCGAGCGGCCATCAGAACGGCGGCCAGTCCGGCGGCAGCCAGTGGCAGTCCGGCGGCAACGGCAACCAGTGGCAGTCGGGCGGTGACCAGGCCGGGAGCGACCAGTCCGGCGCCCACGACGACGGCCGCCGTTCGCGCGGACGCGTCACCGCGAACGAACTGCTGCTGCGCAGCGCGCCCACCCGGGCGAGTCAGGTGATCCGCGTGGCCTTCCGCGGCGAGATCGTGTCCATCTTCTGCCGGACCGTCGGCCAGGACGTCCAGGGCAACACGCACTGGTACCTCCTGACGGACGGCACCTGGGCCTGGGGCTCGGCGCGGTTCATCGAGACCATCGGAGCGGCGCCGCGCTGGTGCTGACACGACCGCACGTCACGGCTCACAAGGAGCCACATTTGGGTAAGTTCCGGACATGACGAAAACCGGCGTCGGAGCGGGGGCCGCCGTGGCGGCGGCCGACGCGCCCGCTCCCGCGGCAGGCCTCCCCCGGCGCCGTGGCGTCGAACTCGCCCTGATCGTGCTGGCCGTCCTGCTGTCGGTGTACGGCTACTGCGCGGTCGGCCTGGCGAAGCTCGGCGCCGTCCCGCCCGGCGCCGCGGGCTACGGCGCCGGGCTCGGCGTCCTCGCGCTGCTGGCGCACCTCGCGGTGCGATGGCGCGCCCCGTGCGCCGACCCGCTGCTGCTGCCGATCGCCGTGCTGCTCAACGGGATCGGTCTGGTGCTGATCTACCGGCTCGACCTGGAGACGCCCGGCGACCGGGCCGCGCCCGCCCAACTGGTGTGGTCGACGGTCGGGGTGGCCCTCTTCGCCGTGGTGGTGACCGTGCTGGGCGACCACCGTGTGCTGCAGCGGTACGCGTACGTCTGCGTGGTCGCCGCGCTCGCCCTGCTCACCCTCCCGGTCCTCTTCCCTCCGGTGAACGGGGCGCGCATCTGGATCCGGATCGCCGGGTTCTCCATTCAGCCCGGCGAGTTCGCCAAGGTGCTGCTGGCGGTGTTCTTCGCGGCCTATCTGGCCGCCAACCGCACGGCGCTGAGCTACGCGGGCCGGCGGATCCGGCGCTTCACGCGCATGCAGCTGCCCACCGGCCGCGTGCTCGGCCCGATCGTCGCCATCTGGCTGCTGAGCGTCGGCGTGCTGGTGCTGGAACGGGACCTCGGCACCTCCCTGCTCTTCTTCGGCCTCTTCGTGGTGATGCTCTACGTGGCCACCGGACGCACCGGCTGGATCGCCGTGGGCCTGCTCCTCGCCTCGCTCGGCGCGGTCGCCGTCGGCCGTCTCGAACCGCACGTGCACAGCCGGGTCGAGGACTGGCTGCACCCGTTCGCCTCCATCGAGGCCGGCCTGGGAGCCAACCAGCTCGCGCAGTCGCTGTTCTCCTTCGCGGCCGGCGGGGTGCTCGGCTCCGGGCTCGGACTCGGTCACTCCGTCCTCATCGGCTTCGCCGCGAAGTCGGACTTCATCCTGGCGACGGCCGGCGAGGAACTGGGCCTGGCGGGGCTGTCGGCGCTGTTCCTGCTGTACGGGCTGCTGGTGGAGCGTGGTTTCCGGGCCGGGCTGTCGCTGCGCGACCCGTTCGGACGGCTGCTGGCGGCCGGCCTCGCCTCGATCGTGGCGCTGCAGGTGTTCGTGATCGCGGGCGGGGTGACCGGCCTGATCCCGCTGACCGGCATGGCGATGCCGTTCCTGGCGCAGGGCGGCTCCTCGGTCGTCACCAACTGGGCGATCGTGGCGCTGCTGATCCGGGTGAGCGACTCGGCGCGGCGGCCGTACGACGGGACACGCCCCGAAGCGCGGGACGCGGCGCGCCAGGAGGCGGGCCACGACGCACACCATGACGCGGGCCGCGAGGGGGCCGGCGGAGCGCCCGGCCGAGCCGCGGGCCGCACGACTTCACGGAGGTCCGGGTGACCCGGCACATCCGGCGCGCCGCCGCGTTCTGCGCGCTGCTGCTGGCGGCGCTCCTGGTCAACGCGGCGCGCGTCCAGGTCGTCCGGTCCGAGGCGTACGACGGCAACCCGGCCAACCGGCGGGCGGTCATCGCCCGTTACGCCCAGCCGCGCGGCGACATCCTGGTCGGCGGGGTCCCGGTGACCGGCTCCCGGGACACGGGCGAGCAGTTGCGCTACGAGCGCTCGTACCGCGACGGGCCGCTGTACGCGCCGGTGACGGGCTTCGCCTCGCAGGTGTACGGGACGACGTTCCTGGAGCACAGCGGGGACGGGGTGCTCTCCGGTTCGGACCCGCTGCTCGCCACGTTCCCGCTGTGGGACGACGTCACCCGGGGCCGGCCGGCGGGCGGCGACGTGGTGACCACCCTGGACCCGCGGGCCCAGCGGGCCGCGTTCGAGGGGCTGGACGGGCGCAAGGGCGCGGTGGCGGCGGTGGAGCCGTCGACGGGCCGGGTGCTGGCGCTGGTGTCGAGCCCGTCGTACGACCCGTCCGCGCTGTCCGGGAACGACGCCGGGGCGGAGCGGGCCTGGGCGCGGCTCAACGGCGATCCGGACCGGCCGATGCTCAACCGGGCGGTGCGGCAGACCTATCCGCCGGGGTCGACGTTCAAGGTCGTCACCGCGGCGGCGGCGCTGGACGCGGGGGTGATCACCGACCTGGACGCGGCGACCGACTCCCCCGCCCCCTACCGGCTGCCCGGAACGCGGACGCGGCTGACCAACGAGGGCGACGGCTGCGAGGACGCTCCCCTGCGGGACGCCTTCGAGTGGTCGTGCAACACGGTGTTCGCGAAGCTCGGCGTGGACACCGGCCTGGCCCGGATGACCCGGACGGCGCAGGCGTTCGGCTTCAACGACCTGGACGTGCGGATCCCGTTCGCCGTCGCGCCGAGCACCTTCGACACCTCGCTCGACCGGGCCCAGCTGGCGCTGTCGTCGATCGGCCAGTACAACACGCGGGCCACTCCGCTGCAGATGGCGATGGTGTCGGCGGCGGTGGCCGACGGCGGTCAGGTGCGCACGCCGTACCTGGTGGAGCGGACGACGCGGCGGGGCGGGGCCACGGTGTCCACCGCCGGCTCCCGTCCGTCGCGCCAGGCGATGCTGCCCTCGACGGCGCGGCGGATGCGGGAGCTGATGACGGACGTGGTGCGCGAGGGCACCGGGGTGAACGCGGCGATCCCGGGCGCGATCGTCGGCGGCAAGACGGGCACCGCGCAGCACGGCGTCGGCAACGCCGGGATCCCCTACGCCTGGTTCGTCTCGTGGGCGCAGGGCGTGCGGGACGTGGAGCCGCGGGTGGCGGTCGCGGTGGTGGTGGAGGACGGTTCGGCGCGCCGCGGGGACATCACCGGCGGCGGGATGGCGGCCCCGATCGCGCGCGCCGTGATGGAGGCGGTGCTCGGCTGACGGCGTTCGCCGCCCCGGGGGGCCTCGGCTGCCCGGTGCGGCAATTCCGCGCAGGGGATTGACGGGCTTGCTGACAAGCAGTCTCATAAGTGCATGACGACCCTCACGGACACCGACGCGGTGGAAGGGCTGCGGGACGCACTGGGCCTGCTCAAGGACCGGGAACAGGTGGCCGAGCGGCTGCTCGCGTCCTCCGCCAAGCACTCCTTCGACCCGGATCAGGAGCTGGACTGGAACGCCCCCTTCGAGGAGGGCAAGTGGTTCTGGCCGCCGGAGCTCGTGTCGCTCTACGACACGCCGCTCTGGCGGCGGATGGGCGAGGAGCAGCGGATCCTGCTGTCCCAGCACGAGGCCGCCGCGCTCGCCTCGCTGGGGATCTGGTTCGAGATCATCCTCATGCAGCTCCTCGTCCGGCACATCTACGACAAGGCGGCGACGAGCGCGCACGTGCGCTACGCGCTCACCGAGATCGAGGACGAGTGCCGGCACTCGAAGATGTTCGCCCGGCTGATCTCGCACGGCGACACGCCCTGGTACCCGGTGAGCCGCGCCCACCAGCACCTGGGCCGCGTCTTCAAGACGATCTCCACCACCCCCGGCTCGTTCACCGCGACGCTGCTCGGCGAGGAGGTCCTCGACTGGATGCAGCGGCTGACCTTCCCGGACGAGCGGGTCCAGCCGCTGGTCCGGGGCGTCACCCGGATCCACGTCGTGGAGGAGGCCCGGCACGTGCGCTACGCCCGTGAGGAGCTGCGCCGGCAGATGATGACCGCCCCGCGCTGGTCGCAGGAGTTCACCAGGGTCAGCTCGGGTGAGTTCGCCCGGGTCTTCTCCGTGGCCTTCGTGAACCCGGACGTCTACACGAACGTCGGCCTGGACCGGCGGGAGGCCCTGGCGCAGGTGCGGGTGAGCGGGCACCGGCGGGAGATCATGCAGACCGGAGCGAAGCGGCTGACGGACTTCCTGGACGACATCGGGGTGCTGCGGGGCGTCGGACGCCGGCTGTGGCGGTCGTCCGGGCTCCTGGCGTAGGCGCCGCCCGGGGGCGGGGGATTACGCTGCACGTCATGACGCCCGCCGCCCCCGCCTACCGTCGCCTCAGCGTCGAGGAGCGCCGCAGCCAGCTGCTGGAGGCCGCGCTCTCGCTGTTCGCGCACCGCGTGCCCGAGGACGTCTCACTGGACGACGTGGCCGAGGCCGCCGGGGTCTCCCGGCCGCTCGTCTACCGGTACTTCCCCGGCGGCAAGCAGCAGCTCTACGAGGCCGCCCTGCGCTCCGCCGCCGACGAGCTGCGCCACTGCTTCGACGAGCCCCACGAGGGCCCCCTCCTCCCCCGTCTCGCCCGCGTCCTCGACCGCTATCTGACCTTCGTCGGCCGCCACGACGCCGGTTTCAGCGCCCTGCTCCAGGGCGGCAGCGTGGTCGAGACGTCCCGGACGACGGCCATCGTGGACGGCGTGCGCCGGGCCGCCGCCGAGGCCGTCTACAGCCATCTGGGGGTGGCCGGACCGGGACCGCGGCTGCGGATGACCGTGCGGATGTGGATCACCGCGGTCGAGGCGGCCTCGCTGATCTGGCTCGACGAGGACAAACAGCCGCCCGCCGACGAGCTGCGGGACTGGCTGGTCGACCAGTTCGTCGCCGTCCTCATGGTGACCGCCGCGCGGGACGCGCAGACCGCCGAGCTGGTCCAGGGCGCCCTGGCCGCGGAGACCTGATCGACACTGGTGGCGTGAAGAGCGAAGACACCCCCTTCGAGGGCGGCCCCATGGACGGCCGGGTGCTGCCCGTGCTGCTGGGCCCCACCGGGCACCCGCCGAAGACGTACCGCATCCCCGTCCCGGACGCGGCGGGCGGCCCGCCCGCCGTCCTGGTCTACCGGCGCGTGCCCCGCGGCCACAGCAAGCGGCTCGGGCTGCCCCAGGGCTGGAAGTACGCGTTCGATCCCGAGGGCAAGGACAGCGGACGGCCGCGCTGGCCCTGGTCGAAGCCCGACGCGACGCCCGGTCCCCCGGCCGGCGGCCCGCCGGACCCGACGCGCCACGCCACGCCCGACGCCACGCCGGACGGACGGCGGGACGACGCCGACGGGTGACCCCGTTGCGCCGAACCGCGCACGCTCGGCGCGCGGGCCGCGCGGATCCGTCCGAAGCTCGCCCTGCGGGCTGGAGGGGCCACCCCGCGGCGGAGGTGATGGCGTGTCAGGAAGACTGCTGCGGCTGGCCTGTACGGTCGCCACGGCGGCGCTCGCCGCCCAGACCGTGCTCGCCCCGGTGCGCGCCGCGGCCGCGCAGGAGCCTCCGGAACCGGGCGGGCCGACGGCGACCGCGCCGGCCCCTCCGGACCGGAGCGCTCCACCGGCCGCCGAGAAGCCGGACGCCGGCCTCGACGCCGACGCCGATCCCGACGCCGACGCCGATCCCGATGCCGACGTCGACGGAGGCGCGGACGCGGGCGTTCCGGGCGGCGCGGACGGCAGCGTTGCGGGCGATGCGGACGGGGGCGGCAGCACTGCAATGGGCGGCGATGCGGACGGGGGCGGCGGCGAGCGGACCGCCGCTGAGCTGCTGACGGAGCTTCAGCGGCTGTACCGCGAGGCGGAACAGGCCACCGAGGCCTACAACGCCACCGAGGAGCAGCTCGCGCGGCGGCGCGCCGAGACCGGGCGGCTGGACGCCGGCCTGGTGCGGGCGCGGCTGTCGCTGCTCGACAGCCGGGGAGCGGCCGGCCGGCTGGCCCGCCAGCAGTACCAGGGCAGCACCGGCATCTCCGCGTACATGCGGCTGCTGCTCGCCCGCGATCCGCAGCACGCCCTCGACCAGGGGCATCTGATCGGGCAGTTGGCGCGCGAACGGGCCGTGACGGTCGGTCGGCTCGCGAGCGGCGAACGCCGGGCCGACGGGCTGGCGCGCCGGGCCAGGGCCGCCCTCGACGCGCAGCTCACCCTGACGGCGCACAGGAAGAAGGAGCGCGACGCCGTGCGCCGGCGGCTGGCCGCGGTCGAGAAGCTGCTGGCCTCCCTCACCGCCGGACAGCTCGCCGCGCTGGAGAGGCTGGAGAAGGACGGCGTCGCGCGGGCGCAGCGCACGCTGGTCGCGTCCGGTGCGCTCGGCGAGGACGACCGCAAGCCCTCGAAGGAGGGCGAGCGGGCCGTCCGGTACGCGGTGCGGCAGATCGGGAAGCCGTACGAATGGGGCGCGGAGGGCCCGCGGTCGTACGACTGCTCGGGCCTGACGTCCGAGGCCTGGGGACACGCCGGGACCCCGATCCCCCGCACCAGCCAGGAGCAGTGGGCGCGCCTGCCGCGGATCCCGCTGAAGGAGCTGCGCCCCGGCGACCTGGTGGTCTACTTCCCCGAGGCCACCCACGTCGCGCTGTACCTGGGCGAGGGCAGGGTGATCCAGGCGCCGAGGACCGGCGAGCGGGTCAAGGTCTCGCCGATCGCGTCCCACCCGGTGCTCGGAGCGGTGCGTCCGGACCGGCGGGCGGCGTCCCCGCGGCGCTCCGCCCGGCCGGGGGCCGCCGCCGCGAAGGCGGCGGGTCCGCCCGCTGCTGTCGGCGGCGATGGACAAGGTGACCGAGTCGCGCATGGCGATCGCG